>CAZDOX010000098.1:0-5107 GCA_964507155.1 uncultured Lachnospiraceae bacterium | reverse complement strand
ATCCGAAAGGGAGGACATCGGTATGAAGCTGGGAACATTATGCTCTCTGGCGGGATTGGAAACCCCGACAGACGCGCAGGTCGGCGCACGGGAAATCTGCGCTGTGACCTGCAACTCACGCGCTTGCGTGCCCGGGTGCATCTACGTGTGCATCGCGGGCATGCGAGTGGACGGTCACGCATTTATCGAAGAGGCTCTGGCAAAGGGCGCTGCGGCGGTAGTGACAGAGCGAGATCATCCGTCGGCGGATGGCTTTGTCGGTAAACGCGGCGGCGCGATTTTTTTGTCTTCCGACAACACCAGAACAACCGCGGCGCGTTTGTTCCACGCATGGTACGGAAAACCCGATGTGGGCATGAAGGTATTTGCCATCACGGGGACCAACGGAAAAACGTCCACGGCTTTGATGCTGCGGGAAATTTTCACGCATGCGGGGCATTGCGTCGGTTTGATCGGTACGCTGGGATGTTATGCCGACAAGACTCGCTTGGACTATCAAACCGAGGACGCTTGCGCCAACATGACCACACCGGACCCGGAGCAGTTGTATCAGCTGCTTGCGACCATGAGAGATAGGGGCGTGGACACTGTGGTGATGGAGGCAAGTTCCCATGCGCTTGCCTTGCATAAATTGGAACCGTTGCACGTAGACGTTGCGCTGTTTACCAATTTTTCACAAGATCATCTGGATTTTCACGGCACCATGGAAGCGTATTTGAACGCAAAAGCCATGTTGCTGGAAAAAGCACCCATCGTCATCTTGAACGGGGACGACGCAGCTCTTGTATCGCTGCGCGATCGAGCGCGAGACGAGGTACGAACGGTTTCCGCGACGGGGCAGTGCGCCGATGTTTTTGCGGAAGACGTACGCCTTATGGGGGCGGACGGCGTTGCTTACACGGCATGCGCTAACGGAGAGCGCACGCGGATCGGCTGTCCGATGCCGGGAGATTTTACCGTGGCGAACAGTTTGCTTGCTTGTGCGGGCGCGGCGGCACTCGGCGTTTCGATGTTTCAATCGGCAGAAGCGCTGAAAACGTTCTCCGGCGTTAAGGGCAGAATGGAACGCGTGGCGGGCACCGAAGATTTGCCGTTTTCGGTGTTGATCGATTATGCGCACACACCGGACGCATTGGAAAAATTATTGCTTTGTGCACGCGGTTTTTGCCAAAAAACGGGAAAAATACGATTGCTGTTCGGTTGTGGCGGAGATCGCGATCGCAGCAAAAGGGCGAAAATGGCGCGCGTTGCCGCACAGTATGCCGACGTGCTGTATGTGACCGGCGATAACAGCCGAAGCGAGGATCCGCAGGCCATTATTGGCGATATTCTTTCTGGGATCCCCGAGGGGACGCTATATCACGTGATCCCGGACCGCGCAGCGGCGATTACTCGGGCGATGGACGACGCTTGCCCGCAAGATATAATTCTGCTGGCGGGAAAGGGTCATGAAACGTACGAAATCAATCGTACCGGCAGACATCCGTTTGATGAACGCGTGATTGTACGACAAGCCGCAACGCATATCAAAACCAAAACAGACAAAGAGTAAAAAAGTAAAAGAGTAAAAGATTAAAAGAGTAAAAGACAAATAGGGAAAGGCATTGATAGAATCATGAGAGTTACCATGGGATATGAACGAATGACGTTGGCGGATGTGGCGCGCGCGTGCGGCGGAATTTTGGTCGGTAAGAATCACACGTTGCATGCGCTTTGCACGGATTCGCGAGAAGCCGACGCCGATACGGTATTCGTGGCGTTGCGCGGAAAACAGACGGACGGTCATCGGTATATTTCAGGCGCGGTGGAACGCGGGTGCCGTTCGGTGATTTGCGAAAGCTGGCTGCCCTGCGGCGACGCTTCCGCCGTGATCGTGAAAAATACGGAGCACGCGCTTTCCCGTTTGGCAAGAGCATATTTTTGCGATTGCCATATTCCGTGTGTGGCGGTCACCGGCAGCGTGGGAAAAACGACGACAAAGGAATTTGTGGCAGCCGTACTGTCGGCTCGTTACAACACATATAAAACCAAAGGAAATTATAACAGTACCATCGGTATGCCTCTCTCGGCGCTGGAAATCGGCGCGGAGCATGACGCGGCGGTCTTTGAAATGGGAATGAGCAATCAGGGGGAGATTCGGCGTATGTCGCTGGCGGCTTCTCCGGATATTGCCATTATCACCAACATCGGCTCGTCCCATTTGGTGTCATTGGAAACAAGAGAAAATATTGCCAAGGCGAAATTGGAAATTACCGAGGGACTCCGACACGGCGGACTTTTGTTGCTCAACGGCGACGAACCGTTGCTGCGGCACGTTCGTTCGTCGGACTACGAGGTCCGGACGGTGGCGTTGGACGGCGAGGGGGATTACCGTGGCAGCAACATAGTGTTGCATCCTTTGGAGGAAAAAACGACATTTGATTTGCATACGCCGGAAGGTGTCTTGCACGATTTTGAAATCCCCGCGGTCGGAAAGCATATGGTGTACGATGCAATTTTTGCCTACGTGGTCGGAACAAAGTTTGGAATGAGTGAGGAGGAGATCCGCCGCGGATTGTTGACCTATCGCTCCGACGGACTACGTCAACGTTTGCTCCGCGTGGGGAATATCACAGTGTTGGAGGATTGCTATAACGCGGCGCCGGAATCCATGCGCGCGGCGTTGTATGTGCTGGGCAGCTTTGCCAGAGAATGTCATTGCCGCTCTGTGGCGGTCCTTGGCGATATGCGGGAGCTTGGCGTGGAATCGCGCTATTTGCACGAACAAATCGGCGTATACGCGGTCGAGCAGGGCATCTCTGTTTTAATGACGCTGGGGGATCTTGGCGCCAGTATCGCAGAGGGCGCCATGGGCGCGGGATTGTCCGATCAAAGCGTATTGATGCACCGCGATCTTTCCAACTTGGATGATGCGGCAACGCTGTTGCAATCGCGGCTGTTGCCCGGCGATATTGTTTTGGTTAAAGCAAGCCGCGGCGTTGCGGCGGAACGGTTGATTGAGGCGCTCAAACGTCAAAAGGGAGCCGATCCGTGCGATGATAATCTGACGGATAAACACTAAGAAAGAAGATCCAAACATGGGAACAAGAGATTTGATTTTGCTGTTCATGACGGCAATGCCCGCCGCCGTGCTGATATGCGCGCTGGCATGCCGCATCGTGATTCCGGTGTTGAGGGAACATCACATCGGACAACATATTTATACCGAATACGGTCCCGCTTGGCATGCCGGTAAGCAAGGAACGCCAACCATGGGCGGCATATGCTTTATTTTGACCACATTGTTGTGCGTGCTGCCGTACTTTGTGACGGAAGCGATAAAAAATCACAACGACGTCTTCTATAGCAACGATCGATTGGTTCCTTTTGCCCTTTGCTTGTGCCTTGGCGTGGGAAACGCGATGATCGGTTTTATCGATGATTATGCCAAGCTGCTGCATAAAAAGAACCGAGGATTGAGTGCGTGGCAAAAATTGCTGCTGCAAACCGTGGTGGCGGCGTTATACGTGTACGGCATGGCGGCAAGCGGGCACATGTCTACCACTGTTTCGCTGCATTTCTTGCCGAATCGGTTGGATCTTGGCGTGGGGTATTATGCCCTGGCGGTGCTGATGATTCTTACCATGGTGAACAGCACCAATCTCACGGACGGGATTGACGGATTGGCCTCGTCCATCACCTTAACGGCGGCGCTGTCCGCTACGGTGATCGCTTTTATGTTCGCAGATTCCGCCGGAGTATTGCTTTGCGCGGTTACGATCGGTTCGATGATCGGCTTTTTGATGTTCAATTACCATCCCGCCAAAGTATTTATGGGCGACACGGGGTCGCTGTATCTGGGCGGTGTTTTGATCGGCTTGGGATTTATGTGGGATCAACCGGCCCTGATGTTGCTGATTTGCGGGGTATTTATTTTGGATATGCTGTCCAGCTTTGCGCAAATTATCAGTTTTCGTCTGTTCCGTCGCCGCATTTTTAAAATGGCGCCGGTTCATCATCATTTTGAAAAAGTCGGTTGGAGTGAGGAAAAAATCGTGTACGTCTTTTCCTTGCTTAGCATTTTGCTTGGAATTATCGCCATCTTTTTGGTGGTACCGTAACGAAAACGAGAGGAGGGCACCATGGCGAAAGAACGGTCGCAAACGGAAGAAGTCAAACAAGGGCAAGAGGATCGCGCGGTGTCCGGAAGACCCTTGTTTCATATGGGAAGAACCAAAAAACGGCAGGATCCTTTGTTTGAAGAACCGGTGGAGGGCGAGAAAAGCGTCAAAAGCGACAAAAGCGTCAAACGCACGCTGGTTTGCGGCAATGTCGATGTCACCTTTCTCTTGATTGTTTTGGCGTTGCTGCTGTACGGTATTATTATGGCATACAGTGCCAGTTCCATTTACAGTGAACAGTATGCGGGAAACAGCACCTACTATATCAAGAGACATTTGATGTTTGTCGTGTTGGCGCTGGCGCTTACCATTCCGTTTGTTTTTCGGGCGCGGCCTTGGTTTTGGCGTTTTTTTGCACTTTGCGCTTACGCGGGGGCAATTTTACTGCTGATTGCCGTTCAGTTTATCGGTTTGAGCCAAGGAGACGCGCAACGCTGGATTCAAGTGGGTCCGATTACCATTCAACCGTCGGAAATCGGAAAAACGGCGGTGGTCATGACAATGGCGCTTCTGATGACCAAATACGAAAAGCAAATTATGTCCGATCACAAATTCGGCGGAAATTTTAAATACGGCGTCCTGCTGCCCGGCGCTTGCATGGGATTGATCGTGCTGTTGGTGGCGGCGGAACGGCATATTTCCGGCGTAATGATTATTTGTATGATCGGTGCCGCGGTTATGTTCCTGGGAGGAACGCGAATGCGCTGGATTTTTTTGCTCGGCGGCGCGGTGATTGTGATGGGGACGGTACTCATTACCGTGTCCAGCTATGCCGACACGCGCATGGATATTTGGCTTCATATCGAGGACATGGATCCGCTGGGCGAGGCGTGGCAGACGCTGCAAGGATTGTATGCGATCGGATCGGGCGGATTGTTCGGATTGGGACTTGGCAACAGCCGCCAAAAATTCGGCTATGTTTCCCAACCGCAAAATGATTTTATTTT
>CAZDOX010000097.1:0-5142 GCA_964507155.1 uncultured Lachnospiraceae bacterium | reverse complement strand
GAAATCGGAAATTTAGGAAAGGATAAGTGTCCATTTTTATGGATACAGTTTAAATCCCCAAAGTGGTGGGGGATATTCTCGGATTGGCTTTGTTTGCCGTGCTGCTCGGTTTAACCAGAACTTGGTATGCCAAGCGCGGGAAGAATATCATTGCCGTTTTGCTGGTCGGCATGATTGGGTCCGTTTGTTGTTACTTAGTCGCAGGGGTGTCCACGGTGCCGATGATCTCTTTGATTGCCTGCATTTTGACCGGCGTCTTTACGGCGATGTTGTGGCCGGGTACGTTGATCATGATGGAAGAAAATATTCCCAATATCGGCGTGACCGCTTATGCGTTGATTGCTGCCGGCGGTGATTTCGGTGCTTCCGTTGCGCCGCAACTGATGGGCGTTGTGGTGGATCGCGTTTCCGCTTCCGATTGGGCGATTCGTACGGGGGCGGAAATGTCGATGACGCCGGACAGCTTGGGACTGAAAATCGGCATGCTGTCTGCCGTAATTTTTCCGTTGCTCGGCACGGTGCTGATGTTTTACATCCGTTCTTATTTCAAAAAATCCAAGAAAATATCGAATGAATCATGAATAAAAAGATAAGGGAGAAACTTTGACGGAAAGCTTCTCCCTTTTCCTAAAAAAAGTTCGCGGGAAGCGCTGTTGTTGCGTGCTTCCCGCCAAGGACAAAATCTTATTTCTTTTCTTTGACTTTTGCGTCCTTACCCACTTTGTCGCGCAAATAGAACAACTTTGCACGTCTGACCTTACCGCGACGAATGACGTCCACCTTGACGACATTGGGGGAGTGAATGGGGAATACCTTCTCCACGCCGCAACCGTAAGAAATACGTCTGACCGTAAACGTTTCCGAGATGCCGCCACCGTTCTTTGCGATAACCGTGCCCTCGAACATCTGGATTCTCTCGCGCGTACCCTCAACAATCTTGTTGTGAATCCGTACCGTATCACCGATATTGAACGCGGGAACCTCCTCTTTCATTTGCTCTTGTGTAAATGCCTTGATCAAATCCATCGTATCAAGTCCTCCTCATCATATCCGGGTGTTCATACGAGCCCGTAGCGGACCACCCTTTCCATGCATGCTCAACACGCACAGCGAGAGTATTATATCACATTTTTCGAAAAAAAGCAATACTTTTTTTGAAAAAAGCAAAGAAAATCTTAAAGTTTTCTTGCTTTGTCGGCTTTTTTGCTCAATATACCGAATTTTTCGTCCAAAAGGTGCAAAATGCTGCGGCAAAGAGGAACCATGTTGTTGAGCGTGAGCAGAATAAAGCAAACGGAACCGGCAGCAAAATGATCCCAGATCGGGGAGATGAACAGCGCCTGCAGAATCATCAAAACGGCGCTGATGATCAGGCGCGTCGGTTGGCAACGAAAGGGAATATACTGCCGTGCATTGACCAAGCGAATAACAAAGAGCACGACGTAAGCCAAAAGCGTCGCGCACGCTGCGCCGATGGCGCCGATCGTCGGAATCAGCAAAAGGTTAAACAGAATATTCACCACGGCGGCGATTAATGTCGTCAGTAGCGACAGCATGGATTTTTTCTTGACCAGATAGACCGACCCGACAAAATTCGCCAGCGCGGAGAAGACGGTTGCCACCAGCAAAAGCGGAATATAGATCCATGCCGCAAAAAACGACGAGGAGAACAAAACTTTGGCAAACAATTGAGAGCACATCATCATAGCGCCGCCCATCACAAACAGCAACGACGCATAGGCGCGAAACACGCGGCTGAAGAAATTGGTGATCCGCCGCTCTCTCTTCACGCGATGGAGCTCGTCTTCCTTTTCTTGTTCTTCGCCTTTATTTTCCACCACGGCGGAAAATTGCCAAGCTTCGATGAACACGTTCCCGAAAATCGTCAACAAATTCGGGATTTTATAAGCGGCGGTGTACAATCCGTTCACGCCCTCACCGCAAATAAACGTGACCATGTATCGGTCGGAGACGCTAATGATCCACCAGCAGACCGTAACCGGAATCAGCGGGAGCGAAAAACGCAAAATGTCTTTGATCAGCGACAGGCGCACGCATGAGCGATCCAACGCTTGCCACAGTTTGGCTTGCCAAATCACAAATGCACTGGTGAACAAATCCGCCAAAATGATGCTCAAAACGTACCCCGTAACGCCAAGCGAAAAGGGAAGCAGGAAAATGAGATTCAACAAAATATTGATGGCTGTATTGATGATTCCCTGCAAGGCGAACAAGCGATACATGCCGAGTCCGCGGATATATTCGGTACAAAAGTAATGAATATTTGCGACGATTACGTAAAGAATGACCAGTATGACGTATCCCGAGAAAAAATCCCACAGCAGCAACAACGGGGAGAGCAGCAAGAACAGCACGCTGCCGCCGGCAAGAATCGCCAATCCGGAATTAAAGACCACGCGGCGATCACTCTCTCCGCTTGCCATGGCAACAAAACGGAAAAAACCGGTGGATAGACCGGCGCAAGCCAAGGGAATGAGTAAATTGGCAAGGTTGGTGATCAAATCTGCCGTTCCGAATTGAGCGTCCGTCAGGACGCCGGTATAAAACCGAACCAGCAGAAAGACCAAAATTTTAGAACCGAGTCGCCCGACGGACAGCGCGGCGGTGTTTTGGAGCAGCGTGGCGTTTCTCCCGGGGCGTTTTCTCTTTGGCTTGTTTTGGGTATTATGTTTCATTTCTGTTTCTGACATCATGAATGATTCCTTTTTTGATCAAAGATCGCTGTGAACGAAGATTGGAAGATTGGTTGATGGATGCCGTCGACCGGGCAGGCGCAGCGCGGACAGACGAATAGCATAAATCTTTAGAAACTACGGGAGAATTTCGCAGTGCGAAATTCTCAAAACGCGGCTATACTTTGCTCGCACAGATGTAACGCCGCGTATAGCATACCGTAAATTTATTGGTTCTATGGGAGAATTTCGCTTCGCGAAATTCTCAAAACGCGGCTACACTTTGTTCGCACAAATATAACGCCGCGTATAGTATACCGTAAATTTATTGGTTCTATGGGAGAATTTCGCGTTGCGAAATTCTCAAAACGCGGCTACACTTTGTTCGCACAAATATAATGCCGCGTATAGTATACCGTAAATTTATTGGTTTTATGGGAGAATTTCGCACTGCGAAATTCTCAAAACGCGGCTACACTTTGTTCGCACAAATATAACGCCGCGTATATTGTACCATAAATCTTTTAGTCCTATGGGAGAATTTCGCAGTGCGAAATTCTCAAAACGCGGCTATACTTTGTTCGCACAAATATAATGCCGCGTATAGTATACCACATTTTTGGACAAAAAGGAAGAGTTTTATCTGCTTTTTTGCAAAAAAATCCGACAACCCCTTGCGCTTTTTTCGAATATCTGATATAATATAAAATGAGATAGCGTGGCAATATACCATAAAGGAAGAAAAGCCACCCCGCGGTCGACGGCGTCGATCTCGGTGCTCACATTCTGATAACCGTAAAGAGGTGTTTTACATGGATATTTTTTCCGTATTTGTTCTGCTGGGCGGACTTGGCTTTTTTCTGTTTGGAATGAAAATCATGTCCGGCAGCTTGGAAAAAATGGCGGGCGGTAAGCTGGAGAGACTGTTGAAAAAAGTCACATCCAGTCCTTTGCTGGGACTTTTGGTCGGTACCGTGCTCACCATTGCCATGCAATCATCTTCCGCCACGACGGTGATGCTGGTCGGTCTGGTTAACTCCGGAATTATGCAATTTTCTCAAACGCTCGGCGTCATTTTCGGCGCGAATATCGGCACCACGCTCACCGCTTGGATCACGGGTTTGTCCGGCTTGGATGCGGGCGAAAATATTTTCCTTGCCATGTTAAAGCCGGAAAATTTCTCGCCCTTGCTGGCGTTTATCGGAAGCGTCATTTTGATGTTTTCCAAAAACGACCGAAAAAAGAGTATCGCCAATGTGCTGCTCGGCTTTGCCATCTTGATGTTCGGCATGGATCTGATGGGAGACGCGGTCAGTCCGCTGGCAGCAGAGCCTACGTTTATGAACCTGATGAGCTCGCTGAGTAATCCGATTTTGGGTGTTCTGTTCGGTCTCGGTTTTACCGCGCTGATTCAATCTTCCGCCGCTTCCATTGCCATTTTGCAAACTTTGGCGCTCGGGGGCAGCATCACTTACGAAATTGCCATTCCCCTTGTCATGGGGTTAAATATCGGCACATGCATCACCTCCATCATTTCCAGTATCGGAACCACCGTGTCCGCCAAACGCGTGGCGGTGGCGCACGTCTCGGTGAAAATTATCGGGACGATATGTTGCCTTACGCTCTTAGAAGCGGCAGATCTGATTTTTTCCATCCCGTTGTTGCAAACTGCCGCCAACACGTGGGGCATTGCGATGATTCACACGATTTTTAATATCGTTACGGTCCTATTGATCTTCCCCTTTACCAAAGCGCTGATTCGCTTGACCGAGCGCTTGGTCCCGGACAAGAAAACGGCGCCGAGCGTCGAAGATTCCTCTCCCAAGTTGGACGATCTTCTGCTTCGCTCCCCCTCGGTGGCCATTCAAGAGTGTAAAGAAGCGACAGCCAACATGTGCTCGCTCGCTTATTCGACCATATTGGATGCGTTGGGGTTGCTGAGTGATTACCAAGACGATACTTGCCGAGCTGTTTTGACCAATGAAGATCTGCTGGATTCCTATGAAGATAAATTGGGTACGTATTTGGTGAAGTTGTCGTCCAACGCGCTGTCCAGCGCCGATTCTCGAACCATCAACCAATGTCTGCACAATATCGGAGATTTTGAGCGCCTCGGCGACCACGCGGTGAACCTATACAAAGTCGGCAAAGAGATGCATGAGAAACAGATCAGCTTTTCGCAAGAAGCCAATCATGAAATCGACGTGCTGATGGCGGCGACCAAGGAAATTTTGCATCTGACCAAAACGGCATACCTTTCCGGCGACTTTGCAACCGCGTCGCAAGTCGAACCGCTGGAACAAGTGATCGACGGATTGATTCTTTCGATCAAAAGCAATCACATCCGTCGGCTGCAAAACGGAAATTGCACCATCGAATTGGGGTTTGTTTTGTCCGATTTGCTGACCAATCTGGAGCGTATTTCGGACCACTGTTCCAACATTGCCGT
>CAZDOX010000096.1:0-5189 GCA_964507155.1 uncultured Lachnospiraceae bacterium | reverse complement strand
GATACCGTCGAAGACTTGCTGCATCATTATCCGCGCGCTTATGAAAACCGCGGGAACGTTCGCGCCCTCCAAAATTGCGACGAAAAGTCCAAGTGCGCCACGATGTTAACCATCGCAATCGAACCGCGCCTTCATCGGATCAAACGGGGCATGTCTTTGCTGAAGTTCCGTGCCGTGGAGGACGGCAGCGGAGACACTTGCGAAATCACTTACTTCAACCAAGATTATTTGAAAGATACCTTTCACCAAGGCGCAACCTATCGCTTTTACGGCAGGGTGGAACGACAAGGCAACCGTTACGCAATGGCCTCTCCCGCCTTTGAAGAAATACCGGCAGGACATGAGGCGGACCTGCCGCCGTTGCTGCCCGTCTATCCGGCGACGCAAGGACTCTCTCAAAAGCAAATTGCCACAGCGGTGCAATTGGCCCTGCGCATGGCGGCAAGCGATGTTGACGCCATGCATGATCCCCTGCCGGAGGAGGTGCGCCGAAAGCGGGGACTATGCGCTTACGGCTACGCGCTGCGCCATATTCATCGCCCTGCCGACGCGGAAGCGCTGAGCGCCGCCAAAAAACGGCTGGTTTATGAAGAATTGTATCTGTTTTCCCTCGGGTTGGCAATGACGCGCAGTCAAACCAAACACGCCACCGCGCCCGCTTGCTTGCAGGCTGATGTTGCGCCGCTTTGTGCCCGACTTCCCTATGCGCTAACCGGTGCACAGCAGCGCGTCATTGAAGAAATACGAACGGAAATGATGGGAAATGTGCCCATGAGTCGCATGATCGTCGGAGACGTAGGGTGCGGAAAAACCGTTTGCGCCGCCGCAGCTATTTTGTTTGCGGTGCAAAGCGGATATCAAGCGGCGCTGATGGCTCCGACCGAAATTTTGGCAAGGCAACATTTTGCAGAATTGTCCGACTTATTCGCAGCGCTGTCTGTTTCTTGCGCGCTGCTGATCGGCGCGACCGGCGCGGCAAAAAAGCGTGAAATTCGCGCGGCTCTGGCGGCTGGGACGTTGGATGTGGTCATCGGGACGCAAGCGCTGCTGACGGATGGGGTGGAATTTTCTCACCCCGCCTTGATGGTCACCGATGAGCAGCATCGGTTCGGCGTGGGACAGCGAGCCACCTTGTCGCAAAAAAATCGACATGCGCACCTGCTTGTGATGAGCGCCACCCCGATTCCGCGATCGTTGGCACTGGGGTTGTACGGAGATTTGGATATTTCGCGCATTGACGAAATGCCGCCGGGAAGACAAGTGGTCGACACATTTGTGGTAGACGAGAGTTATCGGCCGCGTTTAAACGCGTTTATTCAAAAACAAGCGGCAAAAGGCGGGCAGGTATATGTGGTTTGTCCGGCGATCGAAGAGCAAGACGAGGAAATGTCGGATGAAGCAACTGCCGATTTGCTGTTGGACGATGTATCGCTGCGCGGGGCGCCGCGTGTCGATACGCATGAAGATGTGCCGATCAAGCACGCGATTACCCACGCCAAGGAGCTGCAAGAAGCTTTGCCCGATCTTTTTGTGGCATGTCTGCACGGAAGGATGAAAGCAGCGGAAAAAGACGCCGTCATGCAAGCGTTTATCCGTGGGGAGGTTCAAGTGCTGGTGTCCACAACGGTCATCGAAGTGGGCGTGAACGTTCCCTCGGCTACGTTGATGATCGTGGAGAACGCCGAGCGATTCGGCTTGTCGCAGCTGCATCAGTTACGTGGGCGGGTCGGTCGCGGTAAGGACAAGAGCTATTGCGTCTTGGTTCACGGGGAACGAACGGGAAGCGTGGCAAAGCAGCGTTTGGAAGTCATGCGGACGCAGCACGACGGATTTGAAATTGCCAAGCAAGACTTGCTGCTTCGCGGTCCGGGCGATTTTTTGCGCGGCAACAAAGGCGAGGGCGTTCGTCAGAGCGGCGGGATCCGTTTTCGCTTGGCAGACAGCTGCGACGACGCCGATTTTTTGGAACTTGCCATGCAAGACGCGCGCGCTCTCATCGACGCAGATCCTCAACTTGAGACCGCTCCCGTTTTGCGCCAACGCGTGAATCGTCTTTTCACCCCTGCCTGCGGGACGCTCAATTGACCGGAAAACATAAAACCACCGATTATTTTTCAATCGGTGGTTTTCCTTTGTCTCGCCAATCCGTTTTGGGGGCGAAGTCGCGTCTTTTATTCCGAGATTTCATCGTCCCCGGCTGACTTGCTGTCCGTTTGAGTGTGATCTTGCTTGCCGTCCCCTTTTATCTCGGATTTGCCGGACCGCACGTTGGCAAGCGGATTCATGGTCATGGCGTGCTCCATGTTCGCGTCGCTGATGTGCGTGTATATTTGCGTGGTGTTCAACTGCTCATGCCCCAAAATATCTTTCAACACACGAACATCCACCTGCCCCGATTGGTACATCAACGTCGCTGCGGTGTGACGCAGTTTGTGTACCGAATAGTGCTTGGCCTCCAAACCCGCCATTTCCAGATATTTATACACAATGTGCTGCACCGTCTTGACGCTGATTCGCTGCGATCGATTGCTTAAAAACAGCGCGCGCGTGGACAAATTCGCATATTTTGGGGAAGTTCTCTCTTGCAGCAACTGCTGCAGGGCGTCGCGGCACGCGTCGTTGAGATACACAATCCGCTCCTTGCTCCCCTTTCCGATCACGCGCATGGAACGCAGCTGCGGATCCAAATCGTTGAGGTTGATTCCCACCAGCTCGGACAATCGGATGCCACAGTTGAGAAACAGCGTCAGCATGGTAAAATCTCTTTGTCGATTGGGCGACTCGCTGTCGTTTTGCACCGCGTCCAGCAGTGCTAAACTTTCTTCCAACGATAACACCTTGGGCAACGTTTTTTTCGGCTTCGGCGCCTCGATATTTTGCGCGGGGTTGTGCTCGAAATAATTGCGCTTGTTGACCAAATATCCGTACAATCCTTTGATGGCAGACAATTTTCTGGCTTTGGCAGACCATCGATTCCCGCGCACATTGCCCGTGTACATCAAAAATTCATAAATCTGTGCCGTCGTGATTTTCGCGATTCGCTCCATGTCCATCCCGCTCACGTCGATCTTGGTGAACTCTTCGGATTCCATCGGAATCTCTTGCTCTTTGGCGATTAAATAGCGAAAAAAAGTCCGCAGATCAAACAAATATTCGTTTACCGTTTTGGGCGAACAGCCTTGAATCCCCAGCTTATACGAGGCAAACTCACGGACGATCGGCGAAAATTCCACGGGGGAAACTTCAACTGACATAACGTTTCCTTTCTGATCAACTCTTGTCAACTCTTGTCGATGCTTTCCGACTCTTTCCGGCTTTTGTCATGCCATCGACAATTTTTGAACAATTTGTATTTGTTTAGTGATAAAAGTGTAAATAATTGAAAAAAAACTTGCATTTCCACCTAAATTCCATTATAATAAAGGTTGTGATTTTCCGACCCGATCCGATAAGCCGGTACCTTGGGCGGACCGTCGCCCAATTACCGAAGGAGAAATACAAAATATATGAGAACTTTTTTTCGCGAACGATCCTACGATGCGGTTAAATTGCTGGTCATGCAATGCGCCATTTCCATGTTTGGCTTGGTGCTGACGCTGGCAGCCGGCACGGTAGAGAGCGATCTGATTCGGATCGGATGCAGTATTCTTTCCATTCTTTTTTATTTGTTTCTGATTTATACCGGCATCTGGGACGTCGGTGCCAAAGATTGTGTATCCGTGGAATACGGGCACCGCGCATATCGACCGCTGACCGGTCTTTGGATCGCCTTGCTCGCCAACGCTTGGAATTTCTTGCTCGCCTTTGGGATCACGCTCGGCACTCTGTGTTCCGATTCCGCCTTGTTCGGCTCCATCGGAGGCGGGAGCAAATTTATCGCGCTGGTCACGCAAGGCATGTACACCGGCGTTTTGGCGATTCAAATCGGCGACGTCAGCCTGAACGCCATGGTCTGGCCCTATTTTCTCACGCCGCTGCCCGCCATTCTGACCGCGGCTGCCGCGTATTATTTCGGATTGAAAAACAAGCGGTTTACGCATTTGTTCGAATGGAAAACGGGAACCGGTAAGAAACCTCGGACCAAATAATTCTCGCCCGCGCGGTGTGCAGTGCAGGTATCGGGCAATATAATGAATGATATGTTGGGGAAAACCTTCTTGGAGGAAGTTTTTCCCCAAACCCTTTTTCAAGGACTTTCGGATGATGGGACGTTTTCTTTATGCCTTTGCGGAAAATTCCAATTCCACCGTGGCAATTTCATTGGCACGAAGAGAGACAGAAACGTTTCCACCGCGACAAAGCGTCAGCTCGCGCAAGCGATCTTCATTCAGGTTGACCCGATAGGCTGCCGTCGGGGTGGCGCCTGGCACGCAGAGCGTGATTTTTCCGTCGATCGATTCGCCGCTTCGGTTGTGCAGTCGCACGATCAACGTGTCCCGTTTCAGTCCTTTTTTCAAGGCGGTCAACGCAACGCAG
Organism: uncultured Lachnospiraceae bacterium; assembly: GCA_964507155.1. Lineage (GTDB taxonomy): Bacteria > Bacillota > Clostridia > Oscillospirales > CAG-272 > SIG644. The sequence goes on along the minus strand of CAZDOX010000096.1, from coordinate 713 downwards.
GTTGCTCCGTCCCAACGAACTGCCTGCCCGCTTGTCGGCAGATCACGTTCCGGAGGGATGAAATCCGTCATAACCGAAATCTCGCTCTGCCGATTCAGCAGCGTCAGCGGCGGAAGCAGCGCCGCTTGAACCCGATCGTAAATCGAAGACAAATCCGAGCCGTGCGGGATCAGCGAGAGCTGGTAGGTGATGGTTTTTCCCATCATCAGCGCTTCTTGCATGACATATTCCGGCGCGTCGAACGCATGAACGTCAATCCGATCGACGGAGCGAAGTACCGTCAGCGCCAACGTGCGAGAAGCATTGTCCGTACATTCATATTCATATATACCCGCGGCAGCAACGCATAGTCCGGCACGATCGTCCGTGACGTCGCAAAAATCTTGCATGGGGCAGGTGGCGTAGGGTTGCTCACGCGGCAGTTCCGGATCCGGACGGCGCCGGATGGGGCGTTCCACCGTGTCGAACGGCTGACCGCTGCGCGATACCGTCGCGCCGGAAAGATTGGTCGGGAACATAACGCGCAGGCGATGATTACGGGCATGATTTTCGACGGTGATCGAGAGTTTCAAGTCTTGCGCGTCGACGCCGAGGAACAACACCGTACGCATGGTAACGGAGCCGTTGCGATCGCTGCGTCGACTCCGCCCATCGCGTAACCCGTCCGGAACGGATAAGGTTTGCTCAATCTCGTAGGCGCATCCCAGCGGAGT
>CAZDOX010000095.1:0-5197 GCA_964507155.1 uncultured Lachnospiraceae bacterium | reverse complement strand
TGGACCGCATTTTGAATAAACAATCCGGTTTGCTCGGCGTATCCGGCGTGTCCAGCGACTGCCGCGAGGTCAATGCCGCTGCCGAGGCGGGCAATGAGAGAGCGAAATTGGCCATCGACCAATTGGTGCATGAGACAAAGAAAATCATCGGCTCGTATGTGGCTGAGATGAACGGCGTGGACGCGATTGTCTTTACCGCCGGGATCGGCGAGAACGACCGCAAACTGCGCGAGCGGATTTGCGCCGAGATGGATTTTGTCGGCATCGTGATGGACGAGAAGAAAAACGCCGAATGTCCGCGCGGTAAAGCGTGCGAATTGACCGGTCAAGGCTCTCGCGCCAGAGTGTTCGTCATCCCCACCGATGAGGAATATATGATTGCCTTGGATACCCAAAAAATTGTCCAAAAGTAATAAAGAGAATTTTTATGCCCAATTTGTGTGAAATAAAAAAACAGATTGTGGAAGTCGCAAAATTAATGTATGAAAAAGTCTTTGTGATCGCCAAACACGGAAATATTTCATACAAAATCAGCGACAATGAGTACATCTGTACCCCGGGCGGCTTGTGCAAAGCGTTCTTGACACCGGACAAACTGGTGCGCGTGAACGAACGCGGCGAGTCGTTGGAACCGGGGAAAAAACCGACGTCGGAAATTCGGATGCACATTGCCATCTATGCGTTGCGCCCGGACATTCAGTGCATTGTGCACGCCCAGCCGGCGGCTACGACCGCATTTGCCATTTCCGATATCGACGCTGCCAAATTTGTCTTGCCCGGCGATCAAAAAGCGTATTTCGGCTACGTTCCGGCAGCGGCGTATGATAAGAGCAACCACGACGCCAATACCTTGGCACAATATATGAGCGATCCGACGCGTCTGGCGTACGTCTTCCACGGAGACTCTTCGCTGTCCGTCGGCGATACCTTGTACAACGCGTTTGACGCCATCGAATCGCTGGAGCACTATTGCAAAATCAGCATTTACGCGCGTGCGCTTCACGCGATAGAGGGAGAGCCGATTTGCCGCTGCGCCGATGGAAAATCGGCGACAAATGTACCCGCCCCCGCGTGCGAGGCACCGGCTGCCGCGCCGACGCCGACCGACGTGAATGATGTGATTCGCCGTGTGATCTCGGAATTGAATCGATAAGAAGATAAGAATGGGAAAGGAGATTGTTATGGCAATCAATTGGACGGAAGCACAGATCAATGAGATTGTCGGTGCCGTGCTGAAAGAATTGGGCACCGAGAAAAAAGTTTGCGCCGACACTTGGAGCTCTACCGAGTATTGTGGTCGCAAATTAATAGGAATTTACGCCGATATGAACGATGCCATCGCCGCGGCGAACGAAGGATATAAAACCATTCGCTCCATGTCGGTGGCGGACAGAGAAAAGCTGATCACCGCCATCCGCAACTTGACGCGTGCGGAAGCGCCGATTATGGCGGCGCTCGGCGTGGCGGAAACCAAAATGGGCCGCGTGGATCATAAGACGGCAAAGCACATTCTGGTTGCGGACAAAACACCGGGAACGGAAGATATTAAGGCGGAGGCAATGACGGGGGACAACGGTCTGACGCTGACCGAAATGGCGCCTTTTGGCGTGGTTGGCAGCATTACCCCCTCCACAAACCCCTCCGAAACGGTCATTTGCAACAGCATCGGTATGATCGCGGCGGGAAACGGCGTGGTGTTTAACCCCCACCCCAACGCGATTTGTACCTCAAACTACGCGGTGGATTTGATCAACCGCGCTTGCGCCGGCGTGGGAGGCCCACGCGTGCTGGTGGCGTCGGTGGTAAAACCGACCATGGACACGGCGCAAGTTATGTATAAATCCCCGCTGATTCGCCTGCTGGTTTGCACCGGCGGCCCCGGTGTGGTGAAAGCGGTGCTGTCCTCTGGAAAGAAAGCTATCGGCGCCGGTGCCGGCAACCCGCCGGTGATTGTCGACGACACGGCGGACATCGCCAAAGCTGCCAAAGATATTATCGACGGCTGCACCTTCGATAACAACTTGCCTTGTATCGCGGAAAAAGAAGTGTTCGTCTTCGATAACGTTGCCGATGAGCTGATCGACGGCATGATGCACCACGGCTGCTACAAATTGACGTTGCAGCAGGCGGACGCTCTGGCGGACATTGTGCTGAACAAGGTGAAAGACGAAAACGGCAATGTGATCAAGCATGTGGTCAATCGCGATTGCGTCGGACGCGATGCCAAAGTTTTGCTGGCTAAGATGGGCATTACGGTAGGCGACGACATCCGCTGCATTATTGCGGAGGTCCCGTTTGAGCATTTGTTTGTTCAAGAGGAACTGATGATGCCGATTCTGGGCATTGTTCGCGTGGCGAATATCGATGAGGCTATTGATAAAGCTTGCCGCGCCGAGCACGGAAATCGCCATACGGCGCACATGCATTCCAAAAATATCGATAATCTTTCCCGCTTTGCCAAGGCGGTTGAAACCACTATTTTCGTGAAAAACGCGCCCTCTTACGCAGGAATCGGATTCGGCGGCGAGGGACATACCACGTTCACCATTGCCGGGCCGACCGGCGAAGGGTTGACCAGCGCGCGCAGCTTTACTCGCCGCCGTCGCTGCGTCATGGCAGACAGCTTCCGCATTATTTGATCGCGGAATTTGTAATAGTAAAATATATTCTTGAAAGGAAATTTCAAATATGGATTTGACAAGTTCTCAGGTTGAGAGCGTGGTCCGCAAGGTCCTTGCCAGCATGGGTGCCGCTCCGGCAGCATCCGCACCGACAACCGGCATGGCAAAGGTGGCTGTGCTGACCGCTCCCAAAACCATCGAAATTCAGGAAGTTCCGATTCCCGCACTGGGCGATGACGATATTCTCGTCAAGGTCGAGGGCGCCGGCGTTTGCGGAACCGACGTTCACGAGTGGAAAGGCGATCCGTTCGGCATGTGCCCGGTTATTTTGGGCCACGAGGGAACGGGCGAGATTATCGCGCTCGGAAAAAATATCACCTGCGATACGGCGGGAAAACCGCTCAAGGTCGGAGATAAGATCGTTACCTCGGTAATTTCGTGCGGCGAGTGCCACACTTGCCGGATGCATCCCGGTAACACCAATTTGTGCGATTCGCAGGGCATTTTCGGCTTGATGCCGCAAAACAAAGAAAACCCGCTGAACGGCTGGTTCGCTACGCACCTGCTCATTCGCGCTAAGGGCGCAACCTACTTCCAGGTGAACGATCTGGACGTGAAGCAGAGAATGTTGCTGGAGGCAGCATGCGTCTGCGTACACGCCGTGGCACGCGGTCAATCTACCGGATTGATCAACTTCAACTCCAAAGTGCTGGTTCTCGGCTGCGGCCCGATCGGTCTGCTGATGTGCTCGGTGCTGCGCGCTGCCGGCGTCAACCATATCATTGCCATCGACGGCTCCGAAAAGAGACTGGCAATGGCAAAGAGAATGGGCGTGAAGACCACCATCAACTTCAAGGAAGTTCCCGACGCTGCCGCTCGCGTGCAGCTGGTGAAAGATCTGTCCGACGGGCAGGGCGCTGACTTTGCGTTCCAGTGCACGGGTTCTCCCGCGGCTGCGGCTTCGATTTACGATTACATTCGTCGCGGCGGCGGTCTGTGCGAGGTCGGTTTCTTCGTCAACAACGGGGAATATTCGATCAATCCTCACTTTGCTATGTGCAATAAGGAAATCACCATCGTCGGTTCTTGGGACTACACCGCAGAGGACTATCCCACCACTATGGCGTTCTTGCGTCAGGCAAAAGAGATGAATATCCCGATTGAGGAATTGATTACCCATTCTTTCCCGTTGGATAAGCTCAACGAGGCAATGGAAGTCAACGTCTCGCAAGCGGGCATCAAGATTTGCTATCTTCCCGATTAATCCGCGTGCGGACGGAAGATAACAATCATAATTCCACGGGAAAGGAAACTTTCGTCAAGCGAAAGTTATGGTCATAAATATGGCACTTGGTATGATCGAATGTTTCGGTTTTGTTACCTCTGTGGTCGTCGCCGATAAAGGATTGAAAACCGCAGACGTCGAACTGGTTGCTATCGATAAAAACAAGCCTGCCAACGCAGATAAGTGCGAGGTTCCGCTGGTTATGGTGGTTAAATTCGAAGGTTCTGTCTCCGCTGTGGACATGGCGGTACAAGCCGGAAAAGCCGAGGCGGAAAAACGCGGTATGTTTATCGCGTCTCGTATCATCCCGCGCCAAGAAGAGCAAATCGAATGGCTGGCTCATTTGAACGCTCTGGGCAGAAATTCAACGATCTGACGATCGTTGGATCTTGGATCGTTTGGTCGATCCGATAAAAAATAATGATTGATGATAAAGAATAAAGGAGATTACTTATTATGATGGAAGCTCTCGGTATGGTAGAAACGCGCGGCTTGGTTGCCGCTATTGAAGCTGCCGATGCTATGTGCAAGGCTGCAAATGTTGTTCTGATCGGTTCTGAAAAGATCGGATCCGGTTTGGTCAGCGTGATGGTCCGCGGCGATGTCGGCGCGGTAAAGGCTGCTGTTGAAGCAGGCGGCGCTGCTGCTGCTAACCTCGGCGAAGTCGTGGCAACTCACGTCATCCCCAGACCGCATGCAGATGTGGAAAAGGTACTTCCTGTCATCAAATAAGATACCATTCATTATGGTGGCATGAGTGATTCCTCGTGCCAAGATATGGCTTTGCCCCGATCTTTCTTTGGGGCAAAGGCACCGTCAGAGAAAGGAATGGTTATGATGGAGGATAAGGCAATCGCGTTACTGGAGGTGCAGGCGCTGGTCGCTGCGATCGTCGGCTTGGATGCCATGTTGAAAGCGGCGAATGTGCAGTTTGTATGCGCGGAAAAACGGCTGGGAGGTAAGCTGGTTACGGTTGTGGTCGAGGGTTCGGTCTCTGCCGTTACCGCCGCACTGGAAGCCGGCGTTGTTGCCGCTGCACAAGTGGGCAATGTCAAACTCAGCGAGGTGATTCCTCGCCCGCATCCCGGTATTCTTCGGTTCTTGAAAAAGCCGAAAAAGTAAACGAAAACTTGTCGGTGCTCCCGAGCGGCACCGCAAGTCTTACCCCCGCTCGGTATTAATATTTGTTGGTTCATCCCAAACTATAAATTTAAATGGAGGATTCTACAATGGAAGCTCTTGGTATGGTTGAAACCCGCGGCCTGGTTGCCGCAATTGAGGCTGCTGATGC
>CAZDOX010000094.1:0-5242 GCA_964507155.1 uncultured Lachnospiraceae bacterium | reverse complement strand
CGCTGTGTTCGTCTGGCTCTCGTATGGTGACCCGTACGGGAATCGAACCCATGTTTCCAGCGTGAGAGGCTAGCGTCTTGAACCGCTTGACCAACGGGCCGCTTTGCAATGCTCGTCTATTATATCACAAGCGCGGCGATTTGTCAATAGTTTTTTGAAAAAACGCTGACGAAAATTTTAAAAAAGGGGGATTTTATTCATCCCCCTTGCGATTTGTACGAAAAATATTGGCATTTTTCGGTTTTATATCACGATAATACGGACGCCTTGCAACGAATTGGCGTCATCGGCGCGACCGGACGCAGTCAAACGATTGACGGCGCAGAGGTGTTCCACGCTGCTGCAGTAGCGCTTGGCTACCGTCCACAGCGTTTCATCGGGCGTGGGATAGTAGATCGTCCGACTTCCGACCGGGTAGGTACATGCTTGCTCGACGGTAACTTCGCTGACCGGCGAAAAAGTGCCACAATCCCACACGCGCAGCGCCAGGCAAACTTCCGCGTCGATGTGCAGTTTGCCGTCCCTCTCGTCGTAGCGCGCCTTGGCGTCAACAATTTGAAGCAGATATTCGGCGTCCGGTTCCCGCATTTCCTGCCGTGCCGTCGGATTGAGATCCGCGTAGCAGCGGAACGGCAGATCCAGCTCCCGAGAAGCGTACTCGCCGTCCGCTTCATAGAGCAGGGAATAACGGACATTTCCGCTGATCAAATATCGAGTGCCCTCCGCCGCGGCGCTGATACTGTCGGGAATGACGGCGGCGCAAAGGTCAATCGGTTGGCACGACGGCGGTAAGGCGTGATCCTTGGCGGCCAAGGTTTCGTGGACGGAAAGACCGGTATGCAGACATCGGATCGGTTGGAAGCTGCGCAACGGTGTGGTGCTCACGCGCGAATGTTGCCCGATACAGCAAAGATCGGCGGTGTACTGCAAGCGTTCGCGGTGCTGCGTTTGCGCTTGCAGCAGCAGCTCGGCTTCGCAGAGAATTTTTCCGTCTTCCAACACCAAGCTGAGTTCCGTGCAGCTCCCTTGCACGATGGCTTCGCTGTCAGAAATTAAGCCGGCGACGGGAATTTCGGCGGAAAAGGGAATGTTCCGCTGCAAAATGTAAGGCAGAGGAGCCGAAGTTTCCTCGGATTGCGCTTCGACCTCTTGTTGCAAAAGCAATTTGAGACTCAACTGCCCGCGACAATTGACGCGATCGGCGGTTGTGGTCACCTCTTGCGGCAGCACGGAAGCGTAGGCGCTGATGATGCGAAGCTCTTCCCCCGGTTGCGCGACGTCCGGGATGATTTCCTCGCGCAGCGTTAAGGGCGAGGAGGTACCGGTCAGCACGCGTGCGGTCGTTAATTCCTGCTGCAAGCGCTGCGGCGTGCCGCACAGCTCACCGTCCCAAACTTCCTCCGGCGTGCAGCTTCCGTACGCGCGAACGTGGGCGCGGACGCGGCAACGAACAGTCAATTTTCTCGGACCTGCCACGCGACAATTAACCATGTCGGAATCGATGACCGCGTAGCAGGTCATATTGTCGTCGGGAAGATAGGAGAGCGCGCTGTCATGATCCGCGGCACTGCGCAGCACGTAATCGGCGGATGTGGGGAAACTGTACAGCATGCCGTCGTCTCCGCTGTAGAGAATGACAAAATCAACATTGCCGGAAAATTCGATATTTCCGCCGCCGATGTAGCGCGTGGGCGGCTGGACGGTTGCCGTGATTCGCAGCAGCCGTTTGATTTCCGGTTGATAATCCGGCAAGGAAATCTCTTTGGTCATATCTTGCGTGAGCGTGCTGTCCAAAAGAAGGTCTTGATATTGCAGCGGGTTGTTTTGATTGATGGATTGTTCCATGGCGTATCCTCCGTGTGATCGTTTACTAATTCACTTTACTATATGCAACGCGCGATCAAATCATAACCGTCGCGGTCGGAACATGATAGAAAAAAGCGAGATGGGACTTGCAAAACAGCGCGGGATGTGATATAATAAAGATATCAATGCACCATTTGCACTGAACGCGAAATGTGAAAGAAAGGAAGTGCCGTATGTCACAAGCGTTTTTAAATCCGGATTTTTTGTTGGACAGCCCGACGTCTGTCCGTCTGTATCATGAAAAGGCAGAGCAGCTGCCGATTATCGATTACCATTGCCACCTTTCCCCCGAGGAGATTGCAACGGATAAGAAATTTTCCAATATCACCGAAGCATGGCTTTACGGCGATCACTACAAGTGGCGTGCGATGCGCTCGTGCGGCGTGGACGAGGCGTATATCACGGGAAACGCGTCGGATTACGATCGTTTTCGCGCGTATTGTACCATTATGCCCAAGCTGGCGGGCAACCCCTTGTATCATTGGAGCCATTTGGAATTGCGCCGCTTCTTTGATTGTGATCTGATCATCAATCAGAAAAATTGCGACGAGATTTGGCGCGTGACCGCCGAGCGCTTGCCGCACATGAGCGCCCGACAGATGATGCGGGATTCCCGCGTTGAGCTGGTCTGCACGACGGACGACCCCGCGGACTCGCTGGTTCATCATCGCGCCATTGCCGAAGATCGGTTCGATATTACCGTGCTTCCCGCGTTCCGTCCCGATAAAGCCATGAACATTGAGCGGCGCGGAATTGTGGACTATCTGGCTCGCTTGGGCAGCGCCAACCATGTTCAAATTACCGATCTGGACTCGCTGTGTGAGGCGCTGACGGCAGCGCTGGATCGCTTCTGTGCGCTGGGGTGCCGAACCGCCGATCACGGAATGGACAATTATGTTCGCTTTGCACGCCCCAATGCGTATGCTGCCAATGAAATTTTGAAAAAAGCGCTGGCTTGTGACGGCAAAGACATCACCGAAGAAGAATTGGCGCTGTTCCAGACGTACATGAATCGTTTCTTGGGGCGCGAATACAAAAAGCGCGGCATGGTTTTGCAGCTGCACTTTGGCGTTGCGCGAAATCCCAATCGCGTGATGTTTGAAAAATTGGGCGCGGATAGCGGATTTGATACCATTCACGGTCAAAACTGCATCGCGTCGCTGGCGGCTCTGCTGAACGATCTCAACCAAAACGACGCCCTGCCGCGTACCGTGTTGTATTCGATCAATCCCGTGGACAATGCTGCGGTGGGCGCACTGTGCGGCAGCTTTTGTCAAGGCGAGACGGGGTGCCGCGGCGAGGACGGCCTCCCGACGGTCACGCAAGGCAGCGCATGGTGGTTCAACGACAATATTGACGGCATGACGGCGCAAATGCGCTCCTATGCCAATTTGTCCGGAATCGGAAATTTCCTGGGTATGTTGACGGATTCGCGCAGCTTTATGTCCTACCCGCGGCATGAGTATTTCCGCCGCATTTGGTGCCGAATCCTCGGCGGTTGGGTAGAAGACGGTTTGCTGCCCGACGATCCGGAAATGCTGTCGAATTTGGTTCGCGGCGTGTGCTATGAGAATACCAAGCGGTATTTTCGCTTTTAAGGTTTATAGCGGACGGTAACGATAAGGCTTTGCCTTGGCGACATCCGCTCGTGTGGGAGAGCGTACTCTATGATCGGTAGTGCGCTCTCCCGCTGTTTTCCAGATAGGTGCCGCGGAACAATTGCAAGCAGAATAAATACAAGAAAAATGCTCTGCCGCTTCGCAGCAGCAGGTAAAGAGACAACAGCCAAAGCGAAAGAAAGCAAGCGGCGGATGTGACGGACAGAATATGATCGGCGATTGCCATGGCACAAGGTTTTTTCGTATGATCCAGAATGAAGCAGCGGAGAATGCAACCGCCGTCGAATCCGGTAATGGGAAGAAGATTCCACCCGCCGAGAAAAAGAGACAGCACGAGCAGCTCGCGGCCAAACGACTGCAAAATCGGGTCAAGAGGGGTTCCCTTGACCAAGAAGCACAGCAGGACGAACAGCGCATTGCCGACCAAATTGCCGATCGGTCCTCCCAGTGCAACCAGCAACTCGGCGCGATAAGAGGGAAAGACTCTGTTTTCGCAGATCAGCCGCAACCCGGTTGCCGTCGGAATCATTTTTTGCAGGCGGATTCCTTGCACGCGCGCGAATAGGCAGTGTCCTGCCCCATGAAAGGTAATGGCTAAAACAATCATCAAAAGATCTTTCATCGTCAGCCTCCGAGCCGATCGGTTTGCTGTATGGTATGTGATCCGTGGGCAATTTAGAAGCTTTTTGGAGAAAACCCCTTTGACCGAAGTAAAATAAACGCCAAAAAGTCGAAAAATCCGAATTTATCTCTTGACAAATCGGAAAAAAAGCGGTATAATGAAGAAAACTATGATGAAGTCGCGTTGTTTCGATTCATTTAAACGCTTAAACGGTTAAACGTTCATGTTCAGAGAGAGTTGTCATGGGCTGAAAGCAACTCCGTGACGGAAAGGACGCATTTCGCTTCGGAGTCGGTTTTGTGAACGTCGCACCGCGACGCTGTAGCTTAACCCGGTAGCACCGTTATCTGCGTCCAAAGTGTCGGCTGTTTTCGTTGTACGGAAAAGCCGAAATTCGGGTGGTACCGCGGCGTGTCAATCACATCGTCCCTTGATGTTTCGGGGGCGTTTTTTTATTGTCCGGATGATCGGACGCTTGCTTTGAGATCCGTCGCCCCGCCGATATGTTGTTGGATTGATTTTCTTTCCCGGTACTTGCATACGCGCAAAATCCCCGCTTTCCCATATCACTTGTAAATAATGAAAGGAGTTTTTCATCATGAGAGACATGCTTGCCAAAATCAAGCAAGACGCCATGGCAAAAATTGTTGCCGCCAACGCGGATCTGGAGCAGATCCGTATTCAATACTTAGGCAAAAAAGGAGAATTAACCGCTGTGCTTCGCGGGATGGGTTCTCTTTCCGCGGAAGATCGGCCCCTTATCGGTCAGCTTGCCAATGAAGTGCGCACGACCATCGAAGAGGCGCTCAAAGAAAGAGCTGCCGCCAAAGCGGAGGAAGAGCTGAATCGAAAGCTGGCAGACGAACGAATCGACGTCACCATGCCCGGCGCAGCGCCGAAAATGGGACATCCGCACCCGCTGACATTGGTTCAACACGATATGGAAAATATCTTCCTCGGGATGGGTTTTACCATTGCCGAGGGACCCGAGGTCGAATACGACTACTATAACTTCCAAGCGCTGAACATCCCGGAAAACCATCCGGCTCGCGATACGCAAGATACGTTCTATATTACCGACAAAGTGTTGCTGCGTTCGCAAACATCGCCCGTTCAAGTCCATGTCATGGAAGAA
>CAZDOX010000093.1:0-5303 GCA_964507155.1 uncultured Lachnospiraceae bacterium | reverse complement strand
AACTTTCAGCAATCCCCCCGGCTACCGCCGTGGGGTCGTCAGGGGAGCGCGCTTCTCTGACAAGTAAAACTAAGGACTCCACCCTCGCCATCGGGGGCGGGACGTCAAAGAACGGGATAGGAACTTCTTAAAAGAAGTTTTTCTCTGCGTTTCTCTGCCAAGTCGGCACATATTTCTACATATTTGTTTTCTTTTCCACTTGCTTTTTTTCTTATTATATGATATAATATAACTATAATATTTATATATTATATGATATAATATAACTATAATATTTATATAAGCAGAAAAATTACAGATTTCCATAGAGAAAGGAATCACGAAATGTCCCAAACTTATTTGGAAGATATGTCTTTGATTTGGAACATGATCCGCGATTCGCTGCACGATAAACTCAGCAGCGAAACGGTGGATCTTTGGTTTGCGGACGTAAAGGTCTTGTCGTTTGAAAACGATACCATTACCCTTGGCGTCCCCTCCGATTTAAAATGCAAAACCATTAATATCCACCACTTGGAAACCATTCAACACAGATTTTGTCAGCTCATGGGGTTTGACGTCCATGTAAAAGTCGTTTCCACCGCAGAGAGAAACGACTCCGCTGCCCCGCGCGGCTGGTCCGGGGCCTCTCTTTTCTCCGACTCCTCAACTTCTGCCTCTGTGTCCGGCGAGCCGACGGCGGATCCTCCTCCCACCGTTTCCAACGAGGAGATCGCCCAGCTGCTCCGCCGCGAGGATGAAGCGGAAGAAGCCAAGGAAAAAAGCGAAGATAAATCGTCCTCTCTCCCCATTTCTCAAGTCAATTACACCTTTGATAATTTTATCATCGGCGCTTCCAATAAATTCGCTCATGCCGCCTGCTACGCCGTCGCCGAGAGTCCCGCGCGCAGCTACAACCCCCTTTTCATCTACGGCGACAGCGGCTTGGGAAAAACGCACTTGATGTACGCCATCATCAATCATTTGCGAAAAAACAATCCGAACATCAACATCATCTATATCAAAGGCGATGAATTTACCAACGAGTTGGTCGACTCCATCCGTCACAACGATCAGCAAAGCTTTCGCGATAAATACCGCAAGTGCGACGTGCTGCTGATCGACGATATTCAGTTTATCGCGGGCAAAGAGTCCACGCAAGAGGAATTTTTCCACACGTTCAACGCCCTTTACGAAAACTATAAGCAAATTATCTTGACCTCCGACCGACCGCCGCGCGAGATTCGCACGCTGGAAGACCGTCTCAAAAGCCGCTTTGAGTGGGGGTTGATCGCGGACATTCAGCCGCCGGATTTGGAACTTCGCGTTGCCATCATCAAAAAGAAAGCGGAGGAAATCGGAATCGAGCTTCCGCACGATCTACATATGTTCCTTGCCGAAAATTTGCGCAAAAACGTGCGCCAGATTGAGGGTTCCATCAACAAACTCAGCGCTCTTTCCATGCTTTCCGGCAAAAAACTGGACATGGAGCTGGTCAACAGCTTTATTTCCGAGCTGCTCGGCGGAGACGAGCCGGTTCAAGTTACGGTGGACAAAATTTTCGACGCGGTCAGCGAAAAATACGGCGTGAGCAAGGAAGACATTTACGGCACCCACCGCACCAAGGAAATCGCCACGGCGCGGCACGTCACCATCTATTTGCTGCGCAACCTGACCGACATGTCGTTCCCCAACATCGGACGCATGTTTAACCGCGACCATTCCACCATTATGAACTCCATCGACGTGGTGGAGCGACGGCTGCGCAGCGACAATTTGTTTGTCATGGACATCGCGGAATTAAAAAAGACCGTCACCGGTCAAAATCATTGACTTTTTTATTTTTCCTTTTTTCCGTTTACCCATATTCTTTCCCTTGTCTGTCCCTTTCCTTTTCCGCAAATTTTCCACCGTCGGTTGATTTTGTCCGCATGGTTGTGGAAAACTCGGCAGATTGGTTGCTATCTTGTGGAAAACTCTGTGCAAAAGTGGGATAACTCAACCGTTTGGAGATTTTTTGGCGCCGAAATATCGGAATTTTTCCCTTTTTCTCTCATTTTTTCGTTTTTTTCGTTTTTTCGGCGTTTCGCGGAAAATCGTGGAAAGTTAAAATTGGGAAAAGTGCGACAAGTGCGCGCGCTTTCGTCTTTCCACACGTTTTTCACATCGCACGCGGAAAACTCACGACGCCTTGTCCACAAAAATCAAGCCGTTTCGGGGTGTGGAAAAAACGCTTTTTCTCAAATTTTTCAAATTTTATCCGCCATCGATCGCAAAAGACGAAGTTTTCCCTCAATCTCCCCCTTTTATCCGACCCGTTTCCGCGAAAAAATGCGTGTCGCAGGGGATAAATTTTCCTTTGCCCGCTTGACTTTTTTCGGCTTTTCTCCGTTTTCCCCAACCTCTACTGCTTCTACTACTATTCATTCATTTCATTCTATTCATTTTCATTCATGTCGTACGACGAGAGTGAAAAAATGATAAGAATGATCGGAAAGGAACTTCTTGGAAGAAGTTCCTCCCCGAACCCCGCTTCAAGAACTTTAAACCATTTTTTTGTAAAGTTTTGAGGGGAGCGCGAGGGGAACTTTTTCAAAAGTTCCTCTCGCACCGACCCCTAACATAAACCTCGCCGCATTTGGCGGCAGATTGGAGAGTTACCCGTTTATGAAAATCAAATTTCGCACCAAAGAGCTCATTGACGCCATTGCGCCGCTGATGTGCGCGGTTTCCGGAAAATCGACGCTGACCGCGGCGGAGGGCATTTTGATCGAAGCAAAAGAGCCGGACACGGTGACGCTGACCACCTTTGACTTGGAAAAAGGCGTTCAGATTACCATTCACCCCGACGTGGCGGAATCCGGCACCTATATTCTAAATGCGTCCAAATTAAACCAAACCGTCAAAACCATCAATTCTCCGGAATTTTGTCTGACCGTGGACGAAACGCTGACCGCTTTGTTTGAAGCGGGAAAGTTCAATTACAAAATCAGCGCGCTGCCCGGCGCGGATTTCCCGGAAATTCCCCATCTTTCCGGCGAAAACGGAATTATCGTCAAACAAGGCGTTTTCAAAAAAATGCTTTCCAAAGTAATGCACGCCATGGCGATCAACGATCAGCGTCCCGTGCTCAACGGCTGTTTTGTCAAAATTGTCGACGATAATTTGCAAATGGTTGCCTGCGACACGTTCCGCATTGCCAAATGCGCCGTTTCCACCGAGATGAAAAACATCAACGTTTCCGGCGATACGCTTAACACCTCGTTCATCATTCCCAACAAAACCGTGTCGGAACTCAATCGCATGTTCTCGGACGACGAGGAAGAAGACGTCAGCATTTATATGAACCGCAAAAACATGATGTTTACCATCGGAGACGTTTGCTTTTTCTCCCGTTTGATCATCGGCGAGTATATGGATTTTGACCGCGCCACGCAAATGGCGCAGACCGCCTACATTGTGGTCGATCGCGAGCCGCTGCTGGAAGCGTTGGAGAGAGCCTCTCTGATTACCGAGGAAAAAATCGCCGGCTACGTGCGGGCGCACGTCAAATTGGAAATTGAAGAAAATCTGTTGAAAATCAGCGCCATCAGCGCGGCGGGCAGCATTACCGACGAGTTGATGGTGGAACATCAAGGCAACGACGTCAGCATTGCCCTCAATAACCGCTATATGATCGAAGCGCTTCGTTCTTGCAGCGCGGAGAGAGTGAAAATTGAAATGAGCTCGGCGCTCACGCCTTTGTATATCCGACCGGAAGAAGAAACGGAAAACGAATCCGAGTTTTACTTCCTGCTTCCTCTTCGCGCATAACGCGTCCCTTATGCAAAAGATCCGAACGAAAGAACATGTAATTTTATGATCTGTCAATCCGTGACTCTGGAAAATTTCAGAAATATCGAATCGGCTCACGTTTCGTTTTCCCCCGGCATCAATCTGATTATGGGGGACAACGCGCAAGGAAAAACCAATCTGTTAGAGGGAATTGCGCTGATGGCGATCGGAAAAAGCTTTCGAGGCGCCAAAGAACGCGAGATGATTCGCTTCGGAAGCGGCACGGCTGCCGTCACCCTCACTTATCGGGACGAGGTGAGGGAGCAGTGCGTCGCGGTGAGATTGGACGCGCTCAAGCGGCGGGTGTGGACGCAAAACGACAATAAACTGTCCAAAGTTTCCGACATGGTCGGACGGTTTCGCGTGGTGGTGTTTATGCCCGAGCATTTGTCCATCATCAAAAGCGGCCCGGAAGCAAGACGAAATTTTATGGATATCGCGCTGTGCCAAATGCGACCGCGCTATCTGTATATATTGCAGAGGTACAACGCCATTTTGAAAGAGAGAAATCGACTTTTAAAGCAAGCAAAGGAGATGGGCAGCACGCCGGAGTCTTGTCGGACGATGTTGGACGTCTGGACGGAGCAGCTGGCGGAGCACGCGGCGATTCTTGCCGATTACCGTGCGGAGTTTGTCCGACGAACGGACGAGGCGGCAGGGCAGGTATTTCAAGAGATGACAAGCGGGCGGGAAGTTCCGCACTTTATCTACCAAGGTCCGATCGGGGCGGGGGAAGAAAACCGTAGAGAGGACGCCAAGGAGCAAATCTATCAAATCATGCAACGCGCCTACGGGCAAGAATTTGCGCTGGGAAGCACGTTGCACGGCTGCCATAGAGATGACATCGATATCACGCTCAACGGCAAGAGCGCGCGTTTGTACGCCTCTCAGGGGCAACAAAGGTCGCTGTCGCTTGCCATGAAGCTTGCCGAGGGCGAGATCGGTCGGGGCGAAAACGGAGAATATCCCGTATTTCTGTTTGACGACGTGCTCAGCGAGCTGGATCGCGGAAGACGCGATTATCTGATTTCCAAAATCAGCGGCAGGCAAGTGATCATGACCGGCTGCGAAAATTGGAGTCATTTGGTCAGCGAGGGCGAGATGAGCGTTTTGCCGCGCACGGTGATTCACGTTCAAAACGGAACATTTATGTCAAAATGAAAGGGTAGTAAAGTCTGAAAAACGGATCGTTTTTCAGAATGTGCCACAAAACTTCAAAACCGTTAGAAAGGAAAGTTTATAACCATGTATTTACACGTGGGAAATCATAAAAATATTCGCTTATCTCACATCATCGGCGTGTTTGACACCGATCATGCGACTATGTGCGAGGCGAGCAGAAAATTTTTAACGGACGCGGAGAAAAAAGGACAGCTGATCACAGCCAAACAAGAGATTCCGAAATCCTTTATTCTCTATCGGGAAAAAGGAGAAACCCGCGTTTGCTTTTCGCAAATTTCCTCTTCCGCTTTGTTGGGGAGAATGGTCTG
>CAZDOX010000092.1:0-5332 GCA_964507155.1 uncultured Lachnospiraceae bacterium | reverse complement strand
TTCCTGACGGAAAGTGCCACAAAACTTCAAAACCATTAGAAAGGAATGGTCATAACCATGAATCGTCCCCCCCATTCCAAGCGGACCTTTGCCGTGGTAACCGAGAAAAATCCTTGGGAAGATCGTGATTCTCTTCCCTCACTTTCTCTGCCTTATGCGTTATTGTTGTGTGTTGTCTGCGTGATCTGCGCGCTTTATCCCGCGGTGGCTGCGCAATATCCGACATACTGGTGGATTCCGTTGTTTGCCGGTGCGTTCTTTTACTTTCGTACCAATCGCCCCCCCTACGGCTGGATATTGCTGATCGCCGCATTTTTGCTCGGCTCCCTGGCGGGCGGCGCCGTATACGGCGCGATCGCGGTCAGTTTGATCACCGCACTTACCGTTACTTCATTTTTATATACGACAACACGACATCCCCTTTTGTTTTTGCTGCCCGTCATTACCTACCCGCTGGCGGTCCTTTTGCTTCGAGATCCGATCGTATCTTTGTTTGCTCTGCCGACTTTTCCTGCCGCTTACATGCTGGGACGAAGTACCATGAACAACGAACGGCGCGTCAGTGCCGTATGCTCCGCCGCATTGACACTTGGCGGGATTACCGTATTTTTGATCGCGTTGCTCTGGAGAATGTCCGATTTGGAAATGTCCGTGCAAACACTGCTATCCATGGCGGATGCGCTGCGCGAAGAAATGCTCCAATACCTCACCACGGAAGAATCTCTTGCCTCGTGGCGCATCAAGCTGGCGCAAGCGGGGTATGACCTCTCTTCCACCTTTACCGGTGTTTTCAACTTGCTGCTCACACTTTTGCCCGGTTTTGGCATTGTTTTGTTTCTTCTGATTGCCTACGCCGCGCAATATCTATGCGTCATGAGCTATATTCCCATGAAGATGGAAAAATACTGCACCGTGCTTGCCCGCCGCTTCACTTTGAGCGTCCTTTCCGCCATTCTGTTTGTCACATGTGCGGTCGTCACGCTGTTTTCCTCTTCCTCACTGACGCTGTTCTCCGCGTTGGCGGTAAATTTGTTTTTGATTTTGTTTCCCGGTATGTTGGTTGCGGGATTCTGGTCTTTGTATGCATCCTATCGGCGACGCCCGTTTCCTCTTTATCTGGTACTCGCCGTGGTTTTCGGCTGTATTATGCCGCAGATTTTGCTGGTTTTCATCGCGCTGTCCGGTGCCACCGCGACGCTGACGCACCCGTTGTTGCTTCGCATGATGGCGCTCTCCTCGCAAGAAGATCACGATTCCGATCATCACGATTCTCAAAATCCGCCCTCGTAATCTTGACATGAAATTCGACAAATTCGACATTCGATATTCAAAGGAGTGATTCTCCATGCAAAACAAACGAAAAGACGAATATTTATCCGACGCTCTGCTGCCGCTTTGCATCATGTCAGGCAGCGGTATCCTATTTTTAGCCTTGCTCTTCGTTTTCAGCTATACCTACGATTTGCAAGATCTGCGCACGGTCGGATTTCTGGTTTTAGCCATTTACACGCTCCTCTCCGCCGGAATGCTCGCCGTGTATCTGCTCCGCTACCATCGTCTGCGCGCCATTGCCGAGGACGCCGAGCGTCACAGCACGGAAATTTACGACGTATTCAAGTACGCCGCCGATCTTCCCTATGCCGTGGTGGATGTAAAGGGCAATGTGAAAGTCATCAACAGCGCCATGCAAACCATCCTCGGACTCACTTCCCCTTTATACCATGCGCCGCTGCGTACCTTTTGCGATATTTCTCCGGCGGAGTTGGCAAATTTGGCCATTCGTGCGCCGGAAACTCTGCGCCACCGCGCCGTGGACCGTGAGGGAAATCTGGACACGGAAGCACACAACGACACCCACCGTATCGGAGATCGCACCTATGAGTTGTTTCCCTATATCATGCGCTCCGGCGATCAAGACTATTATCTGATCACTTTTCGCGACGTGACCGACTATGTGGATTTGCGTGCCAAGCTGTTGCGCGAAACACCGGTTGTCGCATACATCGTATTGGATAATCTTCAAGAATTGGCGCAGTATGTGCGCGTCAGTTACCGTTCCGCCGTCGGCGAACTGGAATCGATTTTGCAAAATTGGGCCAAGGAACTCGGCGGTTTGCTGCGAGAATACGATCGGGACAAGTATCTGCTTTTAATGTCCAATGCCGCGTTGCAAGGCTGCATTGAAGACAACTTCCGAATCTTGGAACGCGTGCGCAGCGTGCGACTAGGCGACAACAGTTATCCGGTGACCATTTCGATGGGGATCGCCGCAACCGGCAACACCTTTCACGATTGCGATGCGGTAGCGCGCGCCGCGCTGGATGTCGCGCTGCAACGCGGCGGCGACCAAGTGGTGGTCAAGCGCACGGACGGTATCACCGTCTACGGCGGGCAGGTCAAATTGCTGCAAAGCAACACTTCGGTCATCTCTCGTGTCAATTCCAATCAGCTGTGTGCGCTGTGCGCGCAGGCGAGGAATGTTTTGATTATGGCTCACAAAAATCCCGATTACGATGCCATCGGCGCCTGCGTCGGCGCGGCACGGTTGGCGCTCGGTGCGCGCGGCAAGGAAGACGGCGGCGAGGTTCGCATTGTCACCGATCTTGCCTGCGATTCCTTTATGATCTGCCGCGAGCAGCTGGAAAGCTTGGCGCTTTATGACGATATGTTTGTCGATGCGACGACCGGTTTGGATTTGGTTCGCTCCGATACGCTGCTGATCATGGTGGACGTCAACAACATCAACATTGTGGAATCTCCCGACATTGCCCGTAATGTCGCAAATATTGCCATCATCGACCACCATCGACAATTTGAAGTGTTTGAATTTGCCCCCGTGCTCAGCTACATTCACCCGACCGCCTCTTCTGCCAGTGAGCTGATGACCGAAATGCTGGAACAAAGTCCCTATGCCGAAGAACTGTTAAAGGAAGAAGCGACGCTGCTGCTCTCCGGTATCATGCTGGACACCAAAAATTTCACCCACTCCACCGGTGCGCAGACGTTCTCCGCCGTTCATTACTTGTACGGGCGCGGCGCCCATACCAATGTCACGCGCTCTTTCTTCTACGATACCCCCGAAGAATTACGCACGTCCGGTTTGTTCGGCGCCAACGCCACCGTCTATCGACAGCGCATTGCCATTACCTGGATGGACAGCAAAAATATGGGGAACGATCACACCAATCCGCGCATTGCCGCTTCCAAAGCCGCCGACAAGCTACTGGCTGTTCGCGGTATCGACGCGTCGTTTGCCCTCATCAAAGCAAACGGAACCGTTAACATTTCCGCGCGATCCGGCGATCGGATCAACGTTCAGCTGATCATGGAAAAACTGGGCGGCGGCGGCCACTTTGATATGGCGGGCGCGCAGCTGGTCGACACCAATCTCAAGCATGCCTGCGAGCAACTGAAAGTTGCTATTGACGACTATCTGCAACATGAACCGTCGTTTGCGGCAAAAAACGAAACTTGAGCATTTAACCGTGCTCATAGTATCCCTTTTCACAATGAACAATGAACAATGAACAATGAACAATGAACAATTAACCATTAACAATCAACTCTCTACCGAAAGGAACACATCCATATGAAAGTCATTTTATTGCAAGATGTAAAAAGTCAAGGAAAGAAAAATCAAATCATCAACGTTTCCGACGGATATGCCGCCAACTTTCTCTTTCCTCGCAAGTTAGCAAAACCTGCCGACGCTGCATCTCTTAACGAAATTAAAAACAAACAAGCGGCAGAAGAACACCGCATTGCCGTGGAACGTGCCGAGGCACAAAAAATCGCAGAACAGCTGGAGGGCATTATGCTGGTCATCCACGCGGCAGGCGGATCGGACAATCGTCTGTACGGTTCGATCACTTCCAAGGACATTGTGGAAGCGCTCGCAAAAGACCACGGCATCCAAATCGATAAGCGGAAAATTCTCTCCGACGAACCGATTCGCACCTTCGGCGGCTACATTCGCGAGGTCAAATTATATGCGGACATTATCGGGAAAATTCACCTGACCGTTGCCGAAAAGAAGTAAGCTCCCAATATCCGCAAGGGCGGCTGATAGTCGCCCCAAAAAAGATAATGAAAAGTGTTAGAAATGGAGATTATCATGGACGAGTCCATCCTTGATCGAAGACTCCCGTTTTCTCTGATTGCCGAGCAATCGTTACTGGGTTCCGTTTTGATTGACCCCAACTGCTTCAACGAGGTGGCGGAGGTGGTCAAATCCGAAGATTTTTACCTGGAAGAACATAAGCAAATCTTCCTCGCCATGCATGAGCTGTACTTGGCGAATCGCTCCATTGACGTGGTCACGCTGATTGAAGCATTGATTCGTGCCGGCGTTTATGATAAGGCGAATGGGGAACAATATATTCGCACCATTGCGGAAGTTGTCCCAAACGCGCTCAATGCGCCGGATTATGCCAAAATTGTCCGAGACAAGAGCCAACTGCGCCAGCTGATTGCCATTTGCGGCGAAGTTACGGACACCGCTTATGCCGAGCAGGATGATGTCGGTCATACCTTGGAATATGCGGAAGCGCAAATTTTTGCCTTGGCGCAAGGGCGCGATACCAAGAATTTTCGCCACATTCGCGACGTGCTGGTCGACGTTTACGCTCATCTGCATGAGTTGAATACCGACAAAGAAGCCACCCGCGGCACGCAAACCGGCTTTTCCGGATTGGACAAAGTCCTTGCCGGCATGGGAAAGAGCGACTTGGTTCTGGTCGGCGCGCGCCCCGGTATGGGAAAAACCAGTTTTGCGCTCAATATTGCCACCAACGTTGCCCAGTCCACCAAGAAAACCGTTTGCATTTTCTCTTTGGAAATGTCGGCAGATCAGCTGGTCAACCGCATGATTTCCAGTGAAGCCATGGTCGACAGCTACGCACTGCGAACCGGTGAACTGAAACCGGAAGAGTGGGAGCACATCGCGGACGCCAGTGCGAAATTATCGGCTTGTGATATTTTAATTGACGATACGTCCGGCATCACGGTCACCGGCATGAAAGGAAAACTGCGCCGCGTCAAGAATCTGGGGTTGGTCATTATCGACTATCTCCAGTTGATGACCTCCGATAAACGCATTGACAATCGCGTACAAGAAGTGGGCGATATTTCCAGAAATTTAAAAATCATGGCGAAAGAATTGATGGTTCCCATCATTTGTTGCGCCCAGCTTTCTCGCGGTCCCGAATCACGTACCGATAACAAGCCGATGCTCTCCGCCCTGCGTGATTCCGGCGCGATCGAGCAGGACGCCGACACCGTCATGTTCCTCTACCGCGACGAATATTATAAAACCGACGCCTCCTCCGACACG
>CAZDOX010000091.1:0-5346 GCA_964507155.1 uncultured Lachnospiraceae bacterium | reverse complement strand
GAAATCATCAAGCAAGCGCTGGAACAGACACATGCCGGTCGCGACTACATCATTGATGAAGTGCTGCTTAAGGCAATTCCCGCGCCCAGAGCGGAAGTTTCTCGGTATGCGCCCAAAATGACCACCATGCACATCAATCCCGACAAGATTCGCGATGTCATCGGCAAGGGTGGCGCGGTCATTCAGAAGATTGTCGCCGATACGGGTGCCAAGATCGATATTGATGACGATGGAACCGTGCGCATTGCCGCTGTGAACGGTGACCAAGCGGCAGCTGCCAAGGCTGCCATCGACGCCATTGTGTTTGAACCGGAAGTCGGCGCCGTCTATCAAGCTACCGTTGTTAAAATTTTGGCAAGCAAAGACAAACCCAATGAAGATGTCGGATGCTTTGTGGAATATGCCCCCGGCAAGGAAGGCATGGTTCACATCTCCAAAATCAAACATCGTCGCATCAACAAAGTGACCGATGCGGGGATTGACGTCGGATCCTCCGTCAAAGTCAAATACATGGGTCTTGACAAAAAGGGCAGAATGGACTTCTCCATCAAAGACGCTCAATAATTGATAACTTCGTCACGGGGAAGATCTTTTACACCAAAGCAGAGAAAGATCTTCCCCGCTGCGTTTTTTCCCTACGTAAAAAGTATGCATGAAAGGCAGGTATTCTTATGGGCAATAACTTCTCCCCACGTCCCACCACCGCGCGACAACGTCGGCTCGCGGCAAGAGCAGCCAAACAGCGAAAAATCATTCTTGCCATTACCGTCTGCTTCGCTCTGATCCTTTTGCTTTGTCTGATTCTGATTGTCGGAAGTATCGCCGCCTTGTTTGCCACCGACGAACCGCAACTTCCGGATGACGACCCGACGCACACCGATTTACCGGATGAACCGTCGGTGCCGGATGAACCGGAGGATCCCAACACCATCTACGTGGCATATTCTCACGACGCAACCCTCAAGGGAGATTTGATTTTAGTCAATCTGACGCACGTCTATACGTTCCCTGCCACCACCAACGAGCTGGTGAACGTGTATGACAGCCAGCGGTTGAGCGGTACCTTGGGCAGCTATCTGCAATTGCCCGGATCCAAGTTGCTCATGCACAAAACCGCTTATAACGCGATGGACAAAATGATGCAGGCGTTCTATGCGCAAACAGCAGTTTCCAACGTCATCGTCAGCTCCGCCTATCGCACCTACGCCGAGCAAGAAGGAAAAAGCGTTCCCGCCGGGTACAGCGACAGCCATACCGGTCTCTCCTTTGCCCTGAACGTCATCACAAACGACGGAAAAACCACGGGACTTTCTTCCGACCCGGTGTACGATTGGATTTACGACAATTGCTACAAATACGGATTTACCGTCCGCTATCCCGACGGAAAAGAGACCTTGACGCAAGTTTCCAATTACAATTATTATTTCCGTTACGTCGGCTACGTACACGCCTATATCATGAAAATCAACGATATGTGCTTGGAAGAGTATATTCCGTATCTTCAGGGGTATTCTAAAACCGAGCCTTTGCGTGTTACGACGGATGACGGGACATCGTATGAAATTTACTACGTTTCCGCGCTCATCGACGGCAGCGAAACCATGCTCCCCGTCCCCTCGGATCATCCCTACACCGTGTCCGGGGACAATGACGGCGGTTTTATCGTCACCGTCACACTTTCTTGATTTGGCGGCAGCTTCAGCTTCACTCTCACTTACACTCGCCGGAAAGGAGTCGTCATGCGTCAGCATAAAAAAATCCCGCCGTTTCTCTTGCCCCTTTTGTGCGGCTGCTTTTTGGTCACTTTGTCTCTTACGCTGTTTCTCACGCCGGACAAAACGTATTCCGACGATGAGAAACGCGCTCTTGCCACCGCGCCGCAATTTTCCCTGCAAGCACTGTTCGACGGAACGTATACCCAACAGCTCGGTGATTATTTTTCCGATCAGTTTCCGCTGCGCACCGCGTTTGTGCGATTGAAAACAAGCTGCGAGCGATGGATGCTGCGCGGAGAAAACAACGGCGTTTTGTTCGGAAAGGACGGCTATCTGATCGCGCGGGCGGAATACACCGACGCAGAGTATGCCGTACTGGAGCGAAACCTACGCGCGGTCAACGATTTCTCTCTGCTTTTGGCGGCAGAGGAACAAACCGCGAACATTCCTTTTCATCTGGTGACCGTTCCCCGTTCCGTCGATGTCAATCAAATTTATCTGCCTAACGGTTACGGAGCCGACGCACAGACGGTTTGGACCCGCTTGTCACAAGCGACGCAGGACACCTCCCTTTCGATGGTCGATTTGCGAGAACCGTTGACCCATGCTGCCGACGACGGCACGCAAGTATGGTTCCGCACCGATCACCACTGGACGACCGAGGGAGCCTACTTGGCCTACGTGGCGCTTGGCGACGTTCTCGGCTATACGCCTTATGACCGTGATGCCTTTGCCCTGGAAGAGGTCAGCGATGATTTTTTGGGAACCACGTATTCCTCCGCCGGTTTGACGGCCACGCAGGCGGATTCCATCACGCTCTGGCGTTACCAAGGCGACGAGAATTACCGTACCGACATTTATCAGGGCGGCACGGTCGTCCGTTCCCTTTCCGGCTTTTATGACACCGAGGCTCTGGCGGGAAAAGATCAGTATTCTGTTTTTCTGGGCGGCACCAACGCGCATATTCGAGTAGAACCGAGCGAATCATCCTCGCTGCCCACGCTCATTCTGATCAAAGACAGCTATGCGCAATCTCTTGCTCCGTTTTTGGCGCGGCACTATCGCTTGATTCTCTTGGATCCGCGCTCGTACCGATCGTCCGATACGCAGCCGTCGATTTTTTCCATCATTAAGCAAGAGCAGCCGACCGCAGTTCTTTTGCTGTGCGGTATTGACACCCTATGCGGGGATATGGATTTGCGCACGTTGCTGATTACGCAACAATAAAATGCTCTGCGATAAAAGATAGAAAAGGAGATTTTTCTCATGAAAATGCAATCTTGCTGCAACACGCTAAAACATCGCGCCGCTGCCCTTTGGCAAAAGGCGGCACGCCCTACCGTTCGTCAAACCATGCGCTATGATTTCGGTCTTTACCCCGACGATCACACCTCGGAGAGCGACGCCATCAAGTTTCATCTTGGCGGAACACACGCCTGCCCGCTTTGGAAACTGCTCCTGCTGGCTGCCGTCGCTCTGATGACCGTTTGTATCACCTGCCATTGCCGTTGCCATGGCAACAGCCAAGAAAAATAAATGAATCCGGGGAGGAACTTTGTCCATAAAGATTCTCCCCGGAACGCGTTTGGCAACTCATTTTTTCATTGAATATCTGTAAAGGAGCCTCCCTTATGTTAAACATTGCCGTTTTGGATCGTTGCACCGTGACGCGCGGAGATCTCTCGTTTGCGCCGATTGAGGCGCTGGGAAATGTCACCTATTACGACGTTTTGCCGCCGCATGAAATTGCCACTGCGATTGGAGATTGCCACGCGGTGATCGTCAACAAGGCAAACATAACCGCCGCCGTGATGGACGCATGTCCCAATCTGCGGATGATCGGTCTGTTCGCTACCGGTTATAACAACATTGATACCGTCGCCGCCGCCAAACGCGGCATCGTGGTCTGCAACGTCCCCGGCTATTCCACACACTCGGTAGCACAACATACCATCGCCATGATTTTGCATTTTGCCTCGCGCGTCGACGATTATGCCGCCAGTGTGGCACGCGGCGATTGGGCAAATGCGTCCGCGTTCACCTATCTTTCCTTCCCCGGTCGAGAATTGTACGGGCAGACGCTGGGCATTTTCGGTTATGGAACCATCGGAAAAGAAGTGGCGCATATCGCCAGAGCGTTCGGCATGCAAGTGATCGCCGCCGTTCGCACGCCGCGTGAGCGGGAGGACGGCGTCACATTCGTCGAAACGGAGAAGCTGTTTGCTCGTTCGGATTACTTATCGCTGCATTGTCCCTTAACCGAGCAAACGCGGCATTTGGTCAATGAGCGAACGCTGTCGCTGATGAAACCGACCGCTTATCTCATCAATACCGCGCGCGGCGGCGTGGTGGAGGAAAGCGCGCTGGTGGACGCGCTGAACAACGGAAAGATTGCCGGCGCAGGGATTGATGTGCTGGATCAAGAACCCATGCGACCGGGGCATCCTTATCTTCACGCCAAGAACTGCTACATCACGCCGCACGTCGCGTGGGGGACCATCGACGCCAGACGTCGCTTGATTGATCTGGTTGCGGAAAATTTGCGCGCATTTGAAGCGGGAACGCCGATCAATCAAGTGAATTAAGGTCAAAAAAAGGTATAGTTGAAATTTTCATCCGCCTTTTTTGAAATTTTCCGCATTTTTCGCTTGACACCGTCACACTTTCGCTATATAATATCAGTAGCCTGCTTTTCAGGCATTTGAAACGGAAAGGAATTGATGAATGATGATCGTAACCAAAGAATCCATCATCGGCGATGTGCTGGATGAAGCGCCGGATACGGCCCCCTTTTTCTTTGAAATCGGCATGCACTGCCTTGGGTGCCCCGCTTCTCGCGGCGAATCCATTGAGGATGCTTGCGAAGTTCACGGCACCGACGCCGATGAATTAGTCAAGAAAATCAATGCGCATTTGGCAAAAAAAGACGCGTAAAGCGCAAGTAATTCCATGATTCGTCTTTCCTGCCGCGTCATGGTTCGCAACGCCAAAAAGCAAAAAAGAAAAAGCGAGCGCCACAAACCATAGAAATAATCCTATGGCAAAGCGTGGTGCTCGCAAGACAGTAAAATCACATTTTATGGAATAGGCATGATTTTGGTCAGGCCTATAGGAGTATCTTCGGGAACTGTTATTGTGACTGCAACTTATAGACCTAATTCGTATCAAAAGTGGAGCGATTCACATGTTGTTACAATTTACGCACCTACAGATATTAAATCGTTAAGAATGACAAGGGATGTATCTGACGAATTTACGCTATGCGTCGCAACCCTTTATAATGGTGAAAAGTATTGGTATCAAATAGATGATTATGAAAACTATTCAGATGTACTATTGCTTTCAGCAGATAACAAAAATTGGTTGAATAATAGTTATAACGATTATGTTGAAAATGGTGGTAGCCCTTATTCAATAATATGATCTACCATTTTCTCAATGTGTTGTCTCTGCTTTGAATTTAACTTTTCCATTTTCTTTGAAATATTATTAGGCACTGTTGTTTTCTCTACATCGACATAATCACAAAGCAACTCATTCGGTGTTACGCCCAATGCGTTTGTAAGGTAGATCAAGGTATCAAAGCTCGGGAGTTTTGCACCGCGCTCAAGTTGAGGTATATACGTTTCTT
>CAZDOX010000090.1:0-5350 GCA_964507155.1 uncultured Lachnospiraceae bacterium | reverse complement strand
GAGGAAAATTTGATCTTTGTCGGCGTCGCCGGCTTGTCCTATGATGATTCCAATCGCTGCGAGGAATCTTTGATCCGCCAAAAGGCCGACGCGTTTCTGTCGCAGTATGTGGACGCTTCTTCGTACGTGGTCGAAATTTCGTATGACGACGCCTCCGCTTCGTATTCCGTTCAATACACCAAATCTTGGAATACCATCCCCACGACGGACGGCGCGAGACTGGTTTACACGGCGGGCGGAGAGCTGGCGTTCTATTCCACAACGCTGCTCGGTCAAATCTCGGTCGATATGATCCCTCCGATTGATTTGGACGAAGTGCTGTATACCGTTTATCAGCGCATGGAGCCGATTTATCAGCCGATCGCGGAAAACTACGAGGTTTTCTTTTATGAGACACCTGCGTGCCTCTTGACCCAACTCTCCGACGGCTCGTACGCCTTGTATGTCAAGGCGGGCGTTCAGGCTTACCATGGCACGGGACTCGGTGAAATTGCGGTAGAGAACAGCGGTGTGACATTTATGGTTGAATAAATCGAATTCAAAAGGGTCGTGGGACAAGGGGTGCCGACCAAGCGCCCTTTGTCTTTTTGTCGGACAGAAAATCTTTTTTTGACAAAAAACTCTTGACATTTTTCCAACTTTGCAGTATGATATGTGCAAATCATAATGCTTGAAGTGAAATGGCGTGAAAATTAATGATTCAAAAAGGGAAAAATCCTTATTTCACGCGTAGCAATATTGTGCCGCCGATGGCGGAGAAATGGAGATTAGCGTGAAAGTTCAACGAGTCAAAACCGGGGAGAAAACCTATTTCACGCATAAATTCACCTAAAAACGGGACCCTTACCCGTTTTTGTCGCAAGCGACACCGGTGAATTTCCCGAGCGATTTGTGCGGCGGAATGGAGATTAGCGTGAAAGTTCCATGAATCAAAACCGGGAAGAAAACCTATTTTACGCGTAGCAATATTGTGCCGCCGCATGGCGGAGAAATGGAGATTAACATGAAAATTATCATCATCGGCGACGGTCTGGTCGGAGATACGCTGATTCGCGATATTTCCGCCGAGGGGCATCACGTAACGGTGATCGATCCGTCGCAGGCGAGAATCCATCGCGTGGTCAATCAGTACGACGTGCAAGGGGTAATCGGAAACGGCGCCAGCCACGAAATTTTACAAGAAGCCGGCGTGGAAGATACCGATTTGGTCATCGCCGTGACCGGTTCGGATGAATTGAATATGATTTGCTGCATGCTTGCCAAACGATTGGGAACGGGACATTCCATCGCTCGCGTCAGAAATCCGGAATATTTCCGTGAAATGGGTTTTGTTCGCGATTACATGGGCATTGATCTGGTGGTCAATCCGGAATATGAAGCGGCCAACGAAATTACGCGCTTGGTTCGATTCCCGGCGGCGCTGAAGATGGAAGCTTTCGCCAAGGGGCGCGTCGATATGGCGGAAATTCATATCGATCAAGATCACCCGCTGGTCGGTCAAAAACTTTCCACCATTCCGCAGACGTTCGGTGTGAGCGTGCTGGTATGCACCGTGTTGCGCGGGGACGATGTTTTTATCCCCGGCGGCGATTTTGTGCTGCGCGAGGGCGACAGCGTCAACGTTACCGCAACCCATCGCGATCTGTCTCGCTTTTTCGGGAAACTCGGCTTGATGGGGAAGAGCGTCCGCGACGTGATGATCATGGGCGGCGGTCGCTGCTCCTTTTATTTGGCAAACCGGCTGACGGAGCTGGGGATCGGCGTGCGTATTTTGGAGCAAGACGAAATAAGAGCCAAAGAATTGGCAGAACTTCTCCCTCGTGTAGCTGTTATTTTGGGCAACTGCGGAGAGCGCGAAGTGCTGGACGAGGAGGGAATTTCCCGCATGGACGCTTGCATCGCACTGACCGATAACGAGGAGCAAAACAGCATTGTTTCTCTCTACGCGCGCGCCAACGGCGTGGATCGCGTGATCAGCCGCGTGGACAGCGACAGTATGAGCAAAATGCTGCCGGGACTTGGGGTGGACTGCACCGTGTCGCCGCGCCGGCTCTGTACGGCCAGCGTCTTGCGGTATTTGCGCGGATTGGAAAATTCCAAGAAAATGGAAAATACCCTGCGCCGTTCTTCGTCACAAGGGAAAAAGTCAGCCGAAAACGTCGTGCCGGGCGAGTCGGAGCGTGCGTTTGGCATCTTGGCTTTGTACAAGCTGTGCGACGGACGAGCAGAAGCCATTGAGTTTCGGGTCGGCGCCGATTTCCGCGCTTTAAACGTACCGTTTATGTCCCAGAGTTTTCGTTTAAAGAAAAATACGCTGATCGCGCTGATTGTGCGCAATAACGACGTGATTCATCCGCATGGACAAACCGTGTTGATGGAGGGCGACAGCGTGATCGTGGTAACAACGTCCGAACAGATGACGGAGTTGAACGATATTTTGATGTGAATCGTGATCCTAAGGAAAGAAAAGGCGTTGATATGAACATTCGATTGATTACATATGTATTGGGACAAATTATTCGTGCCACGGGGGTGACCATGGCGATACCGTTTGGATTTTCCCTTTGGTATCGCGAGGACAGCTGGTACGCGCTGCTTTTTCCCATGTTATTTATGATTCTGTTCGGAACGGTGCTGACCTATTATCGCCCTCATTCCGACGTCGGCATGAGCGCCACGGACGGATTGGTGGCGGTTGGACTTTCGTGGATCGTTTTATCGCTGCTCGGCATGCTGCCGTTTATTCTGAGCGGCGATTTGGTGCATCCGATCGATGCGTTTTTTGAAACCGTCTCGGGATTTACCACCACCGGCGCGACGGTTCTCGGCGCCTCGCTCGGCGTCAATCCGGGCGATTTGGACCGTGGGATCGCCATGTGGCGCGCCTTGACCCACTGGATCGGCGGCATGGGCGTGTTGGTTTTTGTGCTGGCGGTCATGCCCAAGCAGGATTTTAAAAATTCGCGTCTGATGCATGCCATGCGCGCCGAGGTTCCGGGGCCGGTGGCGACCAAAGTCGTGCCGACTCTGCGTCATTCCGCCCGCATTATGTATGGCATTTACATCGCCCTTACGGGTATTATGGTGATCTTTTTGTGCTTTGGCGGCATGCCTTTCTATGAATCGATTTTGCATGCGTTTTCGACGGCAGGAACCGGAGGATTTTCCAACTTAAACGCGTCGATCGGCACCTACGACAGCAGTTATCTGCACTGGGTTGTGACGATATTTATGCTGATTTTTTCGATCAATTTTAATTTGTACTATCTGATGCTTACCGGGCACGTGTGGCAAGCGCTGCGCAGCGAAGAACTCCGCTGGTTCGGAGGAATCGTAGCCGTTTCCGTCGCACTGATGACCGTGAACATCGCTCCGTTGTACGACAGCGTCGGAAGCGCGCTGCGGGATGCCGCGTTCCAAGTTTCCTCGTTTATTTCCACCACCGGATTTAACACCGCCAACTACGACACGTGGCCCATGCTGTCGCAGGGAATTTTGCTGTTGTTGATGTTCATCGGCGGCTGCGCCGGCTCGACGGCGGGCGGATTGAAAATCAGCCGATTGATCATCCTGGCACGTAGCGGTGCCAGGGAAGTAAAAGGGTTGCTATCCTCGCGTCGCGTCCATGCCATTCGCTCGGAGGGGCGCGTGATCGACGAGGAAACCGTGCGCGGAGCGGGAGCCTATCTGATTTTATACTTGGCGATATTTGCCGGAAGTACCATGCTGCTCCTTGGCGACGGCAATGATTTTGTCACGTCGTTCAGTGCGGTCGCTTCTTGCCTGAATAACGTCGGTCCCGGTATGGGAACGCGGATCGGCGCGGCGGCGGGAAGCAGCTTCGGTGTGTTCTCGTCATGGGTGAAATTGCTGCTGTCGTTTGACATGCTGTTGGGACGGCTGGAAATTTTCCCCATTTTGATGTTATTCTACCCACTGACGCGCGGAAAATCCAGCGAACGGATTCGCCGATTGCTTCATCGCGCCGCATGATCATCGCGCTCGGAAAATATCCGACTCAAAGGGGAGAAACCGTCTTAGTCCGGTTTCTCCTCTCGTTTTGATTAAGAACGAATCACTTCTCCGTCATGCACTTCGCCAAACTCGGGCGATGCCGCGCTTTGTGTATTCAATTGTGCGGCAGATTCCGCCGAGATGGACGGTCCCGCCATGGACGCGCCGACCGACGGCAGCGAAGACACCGCCGCTACCGACGGAACCATGGGGGGCGCCGGCGGAACCGTCGCATATGTCGCGGGTTCTGTCGGCTGCCAATCGCCTAGTCCCACGCTGACCGCAATGGCACGATTGACTTGCTCCATCATCCCCTCGTCCAGATGTCCCATTTTTTCTTTGAGGCGACGTTTATCCAACGTTCGCATTTGCTCCAGCAAAATGACGGAATCTTTCACCAAACCGACGCGATCCGCATAGACGTCGATGTGCGTGGGAAGACGATTTTTTCCCAGCCGCGACGTAATGGCGGCGGCGATCACCGTAGGACTGTATCGATTTCCTACATCGTTTTGTATGATCAGCACGGGGCGAAGTCCTCCTTGTTCCGAACCTATCACCGGGCTCAGATCGGCATAATAAATATCTCCGCGTTTGACACTCATGGTCTTTCACTACCTCCTTTGGGCA
Source organism: uncultured Lachnospiraceae bacterium (assembly GCA_964507155.1). Lineage (GTDB taxonomy): Bacteria > Bacillota > Clostridia > Oscillospirales > CAG-272 > SIG644. Next base: position 706 of record CAZDOX010000090.1, on the reverse strand, counting down.
ACCAACGGCATCCCTGACAACCATATTCTGCCCTTGCGCCCCCCTGCTTTAAACAAGCAGCGGCGGATTTTTGATAGGAATTTTTTTCCACCGTCCACGCCCGCCCGACGCGGCAGGGGCGCTACTGTCAGAATATGCCGCTTCTTGTCGTTTCGTGCCATTTTGACATGCTTTGATCCGACTCTCGCTTTTTCTATGCTTTTTGTGAAAAACATAGATTTTCTACTTTTTTCTTCCTTCCTCTTGACAAAACTTTTGCCTACTTTTCCACAAAGTTTTCCCACTTTTCCCCAGCGCCCCGTTTCCTTTTCCACAGCCATGGCGGAAAGAGAGGGGACTTTTTTGCGTTATTTTACAAGGTTTTGCACACTTTCCACAGAGTTTTCCACAGTTTTCCGCATTTTAGTTGGTTTTAAGCTGTGGAAAACCGATGGCGCGACTCGTCAAAACTTGTCGAAAACGCGCTTTGTCAAAAGCAACAAATTTTCGATTGAATTCGTCCGTCTGCGACACGGTTGAAGGGAAATCTTTTGGTTTTGCATAAAAATGGTGCTTGGGCAAATCCGATCGCAAGAGAACGGCGGGGAAAAACTTCTTTTAAGAAGTTTTTCTCTGCATTTTCTGCCCCGAGGAGGCAGCCGCGCAGTTTGGCAAGGAACTGCCCTCACCCCCTGCCCCCTCTCCCGCACGCGGGCGAGGGGGAGTC
>CAZDOX010000089.1:0-5382 GCA_964507155.1 uncultured Lachnospiraceae bacterium | reverse complement strand
GCTGGGCGGCTACGGTTTTGCACACAGCGCGAAAAATTGCAGCAATCCTACCGGCTGCCATCGTGGGGGCGTCAGGGGAGCGTGCTCCCCTGACAAAGAAAACTAACGACACCCCCTCGCCCGCGTGCGGGAGAGGGGGCAGGGGGTGAGGGGGAAAAAGATAGATCCGAGCGAAGAAATCCGGGCGCGCCATCATTCGCACCGGCAAACGACGCCCGGATCTTGTAAAAGTAAATGCTGCCGATCGGATTTCCCCAAACACTATTTTTTATAAAGAACCCAAATATTCTTGGGCGGCGTGCACGGCTTGCGCGCCGTCTGCCACTGCTGTGACGATTTGCCGCAAAGATTTTGTCCGTACATCACCGGCGGCAAATACGCCGGGCAGGGCAGTGCGAGTGCTTTCGTCGGCAATGAGATAACCGTTAACGGTATCAAGCGCACCGCCCAGAAAATCTGTGGTCGGTCGTCGCCCAATGCTGACAAATACGCCATCGCATACCAGATCTTGCGTTTCTTGGGTCACAACATGCGATAGGCGAACACCGCGCAACCGCTGATTCTCTTGCAAAAGAGCGACCGGGCGACAATTCCAATGAAATTCGACATTTTCCGCTGACAGTAACGGCTCTCGATTTACGGTCGCGGCGCGCAGCGTGTCGCGACGATGCACAAAAATAACTTTTTTGGCAAGGCGAACCAAATACAGCGCGTCTGACACGGCGCTCTCTCCTCCGCCGATGACCATGACGGTTTTTCCTTGATAAAAGCGGCCGTCGCAGTGTGCACAATAATGAACGCCGCGCCCGGTCAATTCACTCTCACCGTCCAATCCCAGCGTCCGCGGGTCGGCGCCGGTTGCGATGACAACCGTGCGTGCCGAAAAAATTTGATCCGTGGTGATGATTTCCTTGATCGGAGCGGATAACTTGAGCGATTTAACTTCTTGATAAATCGTTTGCGCGCCATATTTCTCCGCGTGCTGTTGCATGTTCATGCCCAGCGTAAATCCATCAATGCCGTCGACGAACCCCGGATAATTGTCAATGGCTCCGGTCAGCGTCATTTGACCGCCCGGTGCCATGCGCTCCAATACGGCAACGCTCATTCCCGCACGTGCTGCGTACAATGCGGCGGTATACCCGGCGGGGCCGCCGCCTATGATGATCATATCGTATACATGATTTTGCATGAGGATCACCGGTTCAACATGGCGACAACTTGCGCTTTGGGGCGTGCGCCGACAGAACGGGCACATTCACTGCCGTTTTCCAGAACAACCAGCGTTGGGATGCTCGTCACTTGAAATTCTTGTGCCAACTCCGGTTCGTCGTCCACGTTGACTTTGCCGACGACAATTTGCGGATATTCGTTGGCGATTTCTTCCAAAATGGGTGCCATCATACGGCAAGGACCGCACCAATCGGCATAAAAGTCGATCAGTACGGTTTTGTTGCCGTTCTTTAGTTGTTCGTAATTGCTTTTGTCCACTTTTAACGTGCTCATGATAGAGTAGTCTCCTTTTTTGTTTTCTTCTTTTTAATTTTTTGTTTTTGTTAGTATACCGTTGGATTGGCGAACTTATGTCGCGTATATTTAAGAGTAAAGTTCCAAGTAAGTTAAAACATGCCGCATGGTTTCAAACTGATGCCCATGCCCTCTGCCGCGTAGCGAGAGCAGCATTTTGTCGGTGTCCAACGCGTCAAACAGTGCTCGAACGGTTTCCGGCGGACAGACGGTGTCTCCCGTTCCCAACGTCAGCAGCACCGGGTAAACCATACGGTGCGCATGGCTGACCGTGTCCACATACCCCAAATTGTTCCATCCGATTTCGGGAGACACCTGCTCCATACCTGCGCGAATGATATCATAGGCGCCGATAAAATGCGAGAGCGGATAGTGTGTTAAAAACGGTTCGTCCGCACATACGCAGCGTGTTCCGCGATCGCGAAAGATCGAGCCGAGCAAAAGGGCAGTCCCGCCGCCTTGGCTGGTTCCGAAAAACGAAACGCGATCGGGGAGGACAGACGGCTGTTTCATGGCCCACAAAACGGCGCCGATGGCGTTAATCATCCACCCCCAGTAACTTTCCGCCCCATGGCGATCCAAAACGCTGTTGGTCAGCACCGGCCAAGCGCCGGTTTGCGGATGACGATATTCTTCCGCCATTCCGTTTGGCGTCCAATATCCCATCGGCACCAATTCCAACAGATTGTAGTTGGCGGCTGCGACGTCATGGTGCGTGGATAATTCGGAGCCGTAGCCGGGCAGGCTGACAACCAACGGACGCGGTCCGTTCATCGCCCGGTGCCACATGCCGTAAAACGGTCGCATATTGGGTTGCGTGAATCGCATCAAGACGGAACGATTCATGTGCATGGGACCGCACGCGTTGTGAAAACAATAGCCGCCCAGCGATTGACCGTTAGTCGGCGTTTCCGCGGCGGCGCTGTACAGAGCATCAACCCAACCGTCAATGTCGGCAGGCGTGGGATAATACGGATGAATCGGCGAATGTGACATGATACCCCCCTTTTTTTCTTTGCAAAAGTCAGGCGTGATAAACAAAAACCCGAGGGAAAACCCTCGGGTCCTTGGAGCTGGTAATCAGAGTCGAACTGATGACCTCGTCATTACCAATGACGTGCTCTACCAACTGAGCCATACCAGCATCGCACCACCAAAGAGCCTTGGTTCCGGCGACTTTGATATTATATCATAAGAAACCCGAATTGTCAAGTCCTTTTTTAGAAAAAAGTGAAATATTTTGGGCAAATGGCATCGCGCGACGATTGAACCGACAAAAAAACGGGAAATCCGTTCGGTAAAACGACGGCGATCGGGGCAAAGCAATAAGCTGCTGAGAAAAACAAACGCCCCGTTGTGTTTTGTCTCAGGGGGCGTTTGTTTGTTATGCAAAAAACGATCAGACAATCTCAATCGAGTCGAACACCGCCGCCATGATCTCCATGACGATCTTTTTTTGCCTGGATTCGTAGTTGGACAGCCGCTTGATTTGCTCGCCTGCCGGATCGTCAAATAACGTCACGCCTTTTTGCTGCAACGATTGAAACAACGACTTTTCCGGCATCAACGGAAGCAGCTTGGTGTGCGGAACATTTTCCGCGATGAGCGTCTTCAACTCGCCCAGAGCCACGCCCGGCGCGGATTTCGTTTTGGAATAACCGTTCGGAAGAACGTAGCGAATTTTTTCCAAGTCGATATCGTTGTCCACAAAATATTGCAGCGTATTGTAAAATCCGTTAATTCCCAACTTGTTCAACTCAACGATCAACATCAGAAGATCCGTTTTTTCCAACAGAATCTCCGTGGTGCGGTTAGAGGAGGGGGGAAGATCGAAAAAGGTAAAATCAAAATGATCTTGCAGCCGATCGATCGCCGCGGTGAATTGTCGCTCAAAGGCGCGCTCCAACGTCAATTTTTTGGACAGCATATCCGTGTTCAACGTTTTTACGGCATAAAGAGAATCGCGCATGGGAATGAGCACGTCCTCCGTCTGACAAGCGCCGGCGACATAGTGCTCTAAGTAATTGGAATCATTTTCAAATACGGTTCCGGACCGACCAAACATCTCAAAGACGCTGTTTTGGTCATCGATACTGATAATCAGCACTTTTTTTCCAAGAGAAGTCAAATATCCGGCAAACTCTCCGGTCACTGTCGTTTTGCCGACGCCGCCCTTTTTACAAAAAAAACTGATCAGCATTTGATTTTTCCTCCCTTTTTGATGATTTCTCTGGCTGCGGCGTCAAAGGCGTCGCGGTCCTGCAAAAATGCCCGCGTCAAGAGCGCGCCCTCAATGATCGATCCCAACGATTGCTCGGGATAGAGCGCCTGCGCCAATTTACACACATCCTTGCTGACGCGCGCCAATACCATGCGGCGCTCCACACGATCTCCGGCAACACGAAATTTCACGGCAACCGACACGTCGTTGTCGGCAATATGCTCTCCGTGACGAATCCGATCTTCTGCGGGATTATGGCGAACCGGGCGGGGCGGTGCCGGGCGATTGGGACGCACGGGCGCGACGCAATCCGGCGATATTTCGTTTGTCGCTTCGGCAGTTTCAGATGTTTCGGCAGTTTCGGCTGCGGCGGACGGCTCTTCTTGCTCGGACGCTGTTTCCGCCTCGACGGGAGTTGCGGATAATATCGGCTCTTCCGATTTTTCTGCCGGCGCTTTCGCTTCCGATGATTGAGCGGGAGACGACGCGGCGGGAGATGCCGCGGAAGACACGGTCGGATTGCTATTGCTCGGCTCTTCCGCTGCGGGCGCGGGAGGCACGTCACGAAAATGCGGTTCTTCCTTTTCGTAAGGCGCGGAGGCGACCTCTGTCTTCGGATCGGAGTTTAACGGTGCCGGCGTATAATCTTTGGCGTCTACTTTTAATTCCAAGGGGTTGGTTCGTTTTTGCATGGATCGGCGAGTCCTTTCGTCTTTCGTCTTTCGTCAGTTCGTAAGGATGACGGCAAAAAATGCCGTCCGAATTGTTTTCTTCTTTTTTACCATTATTATATACATTCTATCATACTTTTCAAAATTTTACAAGGGCTTCGACAAAAAAAGACGCGAGAAAATGTTTTATTTTTTTATTTTCCCGCTTCAAAGTCTTGTTTTGGCGTTTGAATTGGGAAAGCTTGCGCATTTTTTTTGAAGCGGGAGCGTGCCCCGCCGCGCCGATTTGACCCGACAACCGACAATATTCACAAATGATTGGTACTTTCACTTTTTTTTTTTACAAAATGTCTTGACAATGCCGCCGTTTTATGTTACAATGTGATATCATATTTTTACATAAGGAGTATGCTATGAAATCCAAAACCATGCACACGAGATTGGCTGCACTGCTTCTCGTGCTCACCATGTTGCTCGGTAGCATCTGGATGATCGGCTGCGCAGACGAAACAACGCCCGACAACCCGGATTCACCGAACACATCGACCGGCGGCGATAAGGGGGATGGCGGCGACAACGGCGACGACAGCAAAGATGATGAACGGATTCCCACCAATCTGCCGGAAAAAGACTTTGACGGTGCCAGCTACCACATTTTCCAGTGGACCATCGGCGACCAAACCACACCCGGCACTCGTATTGTCCCTTGGGAAGAGGGCGATGTTGAGACAACCACCGGTGACTTGTTGAACGACGCCGTGTTTGACCGAAATGCCACGATTGAGCAGACGTACAACGTGGTGATTACCATGGAATACGGTACGGTGGACGGCACCAATACGCCGTTCTTTACCACGTTCCGCAATAACCATAACACCGGCGAAGATCTTTATCAGCTGGCTACCATGCGAAAGTATGATATAATTAATTTAATCTATTTGGAGGTCAAAATCAATGGGCGAA
>CAZDOX010000088.1:0-5384 GCA_964507155.1 uncultured Lachnospiraceae bacterium | reverse complement strand
AAGTTCTTGAAAAGGGGTGCGGGGAAAAACTTCTTTTAAGAAGTTTTTCTCTGCGCTGTCGCGCTTCCTTGCGGGGGCGGAACCATCTCAGACGCCGAAGTTCCCGCCCCGCGCCCCCCACTTCCTTGGCTGGGCGGTCGCCGGTGGGACGGAGGATAATTTTTGCACTGATTTCGAAGCAGCAGCTATCTTTTTTATAAAAAATTCTTGAAAAGGAGCGCGATGGACGTCGGACAGGCAAAAAACGTGGGCTTGGCGCATATAGTAAGCCACATGCGGAACTGCCGCACGGAGGTGATGGATGTTTACCCTGTTTCTTGCCATGTTGACGCGCTTTTTGCATATTTCACTCGGGGTCGGGACGCCGACGCATTTTCCGCCGCCACTGAGCCAATCGGAGGAGAGAGAGTGCTTTGCACGCGCGAGAAACGGAGATTTGCAAGCAAGAGAAACGCTGATTTTGCATAATCTTCGTTTGGTTTCCCATATTGTTCGGAAGTATTACGGCAGCAGTCGCAATCAAGAAGATTTGATTTCCGTCGGTTCCATCGGCTTGATCAAGGCGGTGGACACCTTTCGCCCCGAGGACGGCAATCGCTTTGCCACCTATGCCGCCAAATGCGTGCAAAATGAAATTTTGATGTTTTTCAGAAAGCTCAAGCATCGGCAAAGAGAGGTTTCCATGGGAGACACCATTGACGTGGATCGCGAGGGAAATCCGCTGACGTACATGGATGTGATCGCCAGCGAGGAGAACATGGCCGAGGACGTGGATCGAAAATTATGTTCGGCAAAAGCGCTGGCGCTGGTCAATCAAGTGCTGGACGAAAGAGAGCGGCAAATTATTCGTCTGCGCTACGGTTTGGGCGGTCATAGACCGTTGGCGCAGCGCGAAGTGGCGCAAAAGCTGGGCATTTCGCGCTCGTACGTCAGCCGATTGGAAAAAGGAGCGCTGGATAAATTACATCGCGCCATGACGGGAAAAGCGTAAGCGCGGCGGGAACTTTCGGATTTTCGGTTCAAAGTTTCCCGCCCTTTTTCGTTTTTCGTTTTTCGTCTTTCATCTTTCATCTTTCGTCTTCTCATCTCGCCGCTTTTTCGGATTTTTTCACGGGGAAAAAATTTTTTTATTTTTTTCAAAAATTTCGGTCACCTTTTGCCGCTTTGTCGGTATTAGTAGTGTAAGCGCGCGGCGAGATGACCCTTGCGTGGAAACAAATCCGTCGATCGCCGTAGCGCAACGAAAAAACAAAAAACAACCAGTAAAGAAAGTGAGAACCACAAAATGAAAAGAATTCTTGCCGCTATTTTGGCAGCTATGCTGCTGATGTCCACCGCCGTTGCTTGCACCAACAACGACAAAGACAAAGACGACGACAAAAAGGACGATCAAAAGCAAGACGACCTGAACGACAATCAGGACGATAAGAAAGACGACAAAGAAGACGATCAGAAGAACGACGATCAGAACAACGACGATCAGAACAACGATGATCAGAACAACGATGACCAGAACAACGGCGACGTAGAGTTGGCATACGGCAGCGCGCTGGAAATCATGGAAACCGTTTGGAATGCCATCTCCGATGACGATAAGTTCTATGTTGCCGGCGGCGACTACGACAATATCGTGGAAAACGGCCCCGGCAAGTTCAACTTGACCGGCGAAGAGGCTGCAACGTCGCTGCGCGGCATGACTTGGTACCCTGAGGCTGATTTCGCTAAGTTGGATGACGCAGCTACCATGATTCACGGCATGATGTTGAACAACTTCTGCGCGGCTACCTACCACTTCACCTCTTCCGCCGACGCTACCGCAATGATCGACACGCTCAAGGACACGCTGCTCAACGCGCACTACATGTGCGGACAGCCGGAGAAAATTGCCATTCTGACCGTTCCCGGCGATTATCTGATCGTTATGTTCGGTCTGGGCGAGGGTTGCGTGGATCTGTTTGCTTCGACCGCGGTCAGCGTCATTGACGGCGCCGCTATCGTGGTGGACCAAGGCATTTGGTAATCTACCGAATCAAAAATTTCATAACGGTCTGAAAACATGTCGTTGTGGCTGCTGTAGAACCACTGCAGCAGCCATATTTTTACCCAAAACGATTTTTTCCTACATTATTATATACGTACAGGAGCGATTATCACATGCTTTTCTCAAGTATTGATTTCTTATATTATTTCCTGCCGATTGTCCTGATCGTTTACTTCTTGGTTCCCTTTAAAGCGAAAAACCTGGTTCTTCTGCTTTCCAGTTTGTTCTTCTACTTTTACGGCGAACCGATATACACCCTGCTGATGCTGGCGACGACGCTCTCCAGCTACATTCACGGTCTTCTGATCGGCCGCTTCCGCGGGACCGTCTGGGCCAAGGTGTTTTTGTGGTCATCGGTCATTACCAGTATCGGTACGCTCGGCTTCTTTAAATACTCCGATTTCTTTATCCACAACGTCAACAATTTGTTTGGTTCGTCGATTTCTCTGCTCGGTCTGGCTTTGCCGATCGGTATCAGTTTCTACACGTTCCAAACCATGAGCTACACCATCGACGTCTATCGCGGCGAGGCGGCTCCGCAGAAAAACTTTATTCATTTAGCCACCTATGTGGCTCTGTTCCCTCAGCTGATCGCCGGACCGATCGTTCGTTACGTCACGGTCGCCGAAGAGCTGTCCGAGAGAACCCACTCGTTTGAGAATTTCTCCTACGGCGTGAGCCGTTTTGTGCTGGGTCTGGCGAAAAAGGTTTTGATCGCCGACCAACTCGGCGCGATGAGCCGTGCCATCTACGGGATGGACGAAGCGTCGGTTGCCGGTTACTGGCTGTACGCCGTTTCCATTTCGTTGCAGCTGTATTTTGACTTCTCCGGTTACTCCGATATGGCGATCGGTTTGGGTCGTATTTTCGGCTTCCACTTCTTGGAAAACTTCAACTATCCCTTTATCTCCAAAAGCATCGGCGAATTTTGGCGCAGATGGCACATTTCGCTGGGTTCTTGGTTCCGCGATTACGTTTACATTCCCATGGGCGGCAACCGCGTCAAGCTGCCCCGCTGGTTCCTCAACACGCTGACCGTTTGGTTCTTGACCGGCTTCTGGCACGGCGCCGATTGGACCTTTATCTGCTGGGGATTGTATTTTGCCTTGTTCCTCATGCTGGAAAAATTCTGGCTGAACAAATTCTTCCAAAAGCTGCCGCGCTTTGTTTCCCACATTTACGTGTGCGTGGTGATTTTGATCAGCTTTGTGCTGTTCAGCGCTGCGGGCATGTCCGGCGCGATCGCCGACATCGGCGGTATGTTCGGCGCGGGCGGTATTCCGCTGTGGAGCGCGGAAACCGGCTACTATCTCTCGGGATATGCGGTGATTTTGCTCTGCGGCATCATCGGCGCAACGCCCCTGATCAAAACCGGCGTTCTCAAGCTCAAAGAGCATGCAACCGCACGCAAGGTGATCAACGTTCTGGAGCCGATCGTCATTGTGGCACTGCTTTTGATCTGCACCGCATACTTTGTCGACGGTTCGTTCAGCCCGTTCCTTTACTTTAGATTCTGATTCGTAGGATTCAGAGCAACATTTCTCACAGCAAAAAAATATGCCGCCGTATGGCGGCAGAATGGAGATTGGTATCATGAATGATAAAATCAAACACATTGTCATCACGTCGGTCTTTGCCGTATTTATGACATTCTTCGTCGTGCTGTGCGCCTGCCGCCTGATCAATCCCGCCGCGGAATCGGAAAGCGAGCGCAGACCGCTGGCGCAGCTGCCCACCGACGTGACGTGGAACAGCATTGTCAACACATCCGGCGAGGAGGCGTCCACCATTGCGCAGTTCCAAGACTTTACGGTCGATCAGTTCCCGTTCCGCGATTTTTTCCGCACACTGAAAGCGAAATTCGCCATGAACGTCTTGCACATGAATGAAAACAACGGCTACGCCATGAAAGACGATTCGATTGTCATCGTCAAGAAAGAATACACCGAGGAAGAAAGGGCGGCGCTGACACAGCACTTGGCGCGCATTCAAGCGGTATATGAAAAAATGATCGCCGACAAAACCGACCGCGTCTTTCTGTCGGTGGTTCCGGACAAAAACTATTATTTCAGCGAACAATACGGATATCCCGCTCCGGATTACGACGCGCTGATCGCGCAAGTCAAGGAGACGTTATCCGACTTGCAGTATGTGGATTTGTTCGATCAGTTGGAATTGTCGGATTACTACAAAACCGACTGGCACTGGAATCAAGCCTGCTTGGATCAGGTCATGGCGACGCTCGGCGAGGCGATGAACTTTAGCGATCGCATTTCCGGAGATTATCAGACCGAAATTTTGGAAGGATTCCACGGCGGTTATTTTGATCAAAGCGGCTTGTCGCCCGATCCGGAGCAGCTGACCTACCTGACCAACAAGGTGCTGGAATCTTGCACGGTATACGAATATGCGACCGGGAACACCACCGGATTGTACTTCCCCGATATTTTCTACAATACGGAGAACTACACCAAGAAAGTGGATTACGACTTCTTCTTAAACGGCCGCTGCGGCGTTCAGCGCATTGACAACCCGCTGGCAACGACGGACAAAGAACTGGTGGTCTTCCGCGATTCTTACGGCGCCAGCCTGCTGCCCTTGATGGCGGAGGGATATAAGACCATTTATTCCATAGATTTGCGCGACACGATGTCCGCAACGCTGTCTTCCCTGATTGATTTCGAGGGAAAAGACGTACTCTTCTTGTTCAGCACGACGGTTCTTGTCGGCGAAGAGGCGTTCAAATAATTCGGGCATAAAAATGGCAAGGGAGAGGAACCCACAAAGCGGTTTCTCCCCCTTTTCTTTTGTTTTGGGTCTTCATAATGATCGGTGTTTGATTGTCTATGTTGCAATGGCAACAGCTGTGGGGTGTCGAATCGCGGGGAAAAACTTCTTAAAAGAAGTTCCTATCCGCGAGAACCGCAGAGAAAAACTTCTTAAAAGAAGTTTTTCCCCGCACCCCTTTTCAAGAATTTTTTATAAAAAGGATGGCTGCTGTACCAAAGGCAATGCAAAAAAATTCAGCCACCCTACCGGCAACTGCCGAGGGGTCGTCAGGGGAGCGTGCTCCCTTGACAAGAAAAACTAAGGCACTCTCTTGCCCTCGGGGGCGGGACCATCTCAAACGCCGAAGTTCCCGCCCCCGAACCCCCACCTCCTTGGCCGGGCGGCAACAGTTTTGTAAGCAGCGCAAAAATTTTCAGAAATCTTTCCGGCTACTATCGCGGGGTCGTCAGGGGAGCTTGCTCCCCTGACAAAGAAAACTAAGGACACCCCCTCGCCCGTGTGCGGGAGAGGGGGCAGGGGGTGAGGGCAGCGCCTCGCCGAACTACCGGCTGCC
>CAZDOX010000087.1:0-5438 GCA_964507155.1 uncultured Lachnospiraceae bacterium | reverse complement strand
GTCTACCCTACATCTTGTAGGGACCGGCGTCCTCGACGGTCCGCTTCCCCGCGCTCCGTGGGAACCGGCGTCCTCGACGGTCCGTTTCCCCGCGCTCCGTGGGAACCGGCGTTCTCGGCGATTCGTTTCTCCGTGATCCGTAGGGGCGGCTATCAGCCGCCCTACCGTAACATTTAAAGCTTTATTTCTTGGTTTCTTTTTTCTCTTTTTCTTTTTTCTCTCTTTGCAAAAATCGGAGCGAAATAACAAGGCGTCACTCGCTCCGTTCCATCCGCTTCGAATGTCGAGCGCGGATCAGATTTCCATAATTTCTTTTTCTTTTTTCTCGGTCATCTCGTCGATTTTCTTGATGCACTTATCCGTCAAATCTTGAATCGTTTTTTCCGCCGCTTTCAATTCGTCCTCGGTCAGAGCACCGTCTTTTTTCTGCTTTTTCGCGTCGTCGTTGGCGTCGCGGCGGTGGTTGCGGATGACGACTTTGGCTTCCTCCGCGTATTTCAGCACCTGCTTGCGAATTTCCTTGCGGCGTTCCTCGGTCAGCTGCGGGAAAATCAAGCGAATGATTTTTCCGTCGTTGTTGGGGGTAATGCCGATGTCGGACATCAAGATGGCTTTTTCCATAGCCTTGAGCGTCGACGCGTCGTAGGGAGAGATGGTCAACGTTCTGGCGTCTGCCACGCGGACGTCCGCCATGGTGGTCAGCGGCGTGGGAGAACCGTAATACTCAAAGTTGATGCGGGAAAGAATGGACGCATTGGCTTGTGCGGCGCGAACGGTGCCCAGCGTTTCTTGGAAATTGTCCAAGGCTTTCTGATTTTTTGTCTCCAAGTTTTTCGTCTCGTACTTCATCGTGGTAAATCCTTTCTCAGTCGAATTTGTGATCAATCATGAATTTCTGTTCCGATTCGCTCGCCCATCACGACGCGGTAAATATTGTCGGGATCGGCCAGAGCGAAAGAATAGCAGCGAATGTGGTTCTCCATGCAAAAAGACATTGCCGTCATATCGAGTGCGCGCAATCCCTTTTCGATCATGTCCAAGTATGTAATTTCCTCATAGCGGACGGCATTCGGGTCCAGCTTGGGGTCGGCGCTGTAGACGGCGTCTACGTTTTTTGCCATTAAAATGACGTCAGCCTCGATTTCCGCGGCGCGAAGCGCGGCGGCGGTGTCGGTAGAAAAGAACGGCAAGCCGGATCCCCCGCCGAAGATCACCACTTTCCCGTTTTGTAAGGCGTTGACGGCGTCGCGCGAGGTATAAGGATCGGCGAAAGATTTCATTTCCGTGGCGCTCATGACCACGCAATCGATCCCGCATTGTTCAAAGCTGTCCTGCAGGGCAAGCGCGTTGATGGTGGTTGCCAGCATGCCCATGTGATCGGCACGGCAACGATTCATGGTGCCGCCTTGTCTGCCGCGCCAAATGTTGCCCGCTCCGCAAAGGACGCCGACTTGGACGCCCGCCTTGACGCAACGCTGAATCACTTGAGCGATCCGATGGATAAAATCAAAGTTTAAAATTCCGTCGCAGTTTGCGGCAAGCGCTTCGCCGGAAAGCTTTAATAAAACGCGTCGATAGGTCGGCGTCGCCGCGGCTTGCATCGTGCTGTGCTCCATAAGTACCCCCGAGAGTGAAAATTTCTTCCCCCATATTTTACTACAAAATCGGTCATTTGTAAACAGCTAAATTGTAAATAATTCTATCTTTTTGCGGAAAAGTTGTCGCAGCGCTCCGAAAGCGCATCGGGATCGGCGTGCGTCCAGCGTCTGCCGCGCCGCTTGCCCTCTTGAAGGTCGACCGGCTGCAAAAAACCGAGATCGGATAAAATGCCCAAAATGCCGTAGACCGCACGTCCGCGAATGCCCGATACGCGGCTGAACGCCGCAGCGCCGAACGGGTCGGGGAGAACGGAGGGCGCGGGGAGAAAGTGCTCGGCGTAATCTTCCGGGCGCGAGAACACAACCTCGTCCAGAAGCGCAAGGGGAATCCGATCGTACCGCTCGGAGCGGTGGCGCCCATGATACCGCTTGACGCCGGTCATGCGAATTTCCTCCACTTCCAGCAATTCCAGCCGAAGAGAAAATCGCGGCTCGGCGAGAAACGGCGCCAGCCAATACAGCTCGCCGGCGATGTCCCTCACCGTTTCTTTTTTCGGACTACGCCGCCGCGCGGAAAGCTCTCCGCTGTTGCCGTCCAAATAGCGAAGCCACTTTGTCGCCGCCAGCGGATGAACCACCGTCACGCGATAATCGGTCATGCGCAGATAATAGTCGATTTTTTTGGTCAGCGGGTAAAACGACCCCGTTTGAATTTCGATGATTTCTCCCGCCTCGCTCAAAATGTCGGCAACGTAGCGATCGGCTCGGTGCAATGTTTTTTTGTCGGTGCGCAAGGGGTATTGCCCGGTGATCAGGTGGTCGTCCAGCCGAATTTCCTGCCGCGTCGGGTCGTCGCACATATAATCTTTCAGAATGGCGTGCAGGTGCTTTTCGTTCAGCGTACCGATTTCCGCGCCCTCCGCGAGCGCCCCCGTCGGCTTGTCTTGCAGCAAATGCTCTGCCACAATACGAGAAAATCGCGCTTTTTCGTAGGCTAATGCGTCGGTCATGGCAGCTCCTTTGTCGTTTTGTCTTTCTCCTTAATTATAGCACGAAGTGAGTGGCATTGCAATTGGTTTCCCGAGATTTTTTGTCGAAAAATCGGAAAAGGTAAAAATTCTCTTGACAACGCTGCCGAAATATGATATACTTGTATACAATAATACAATTACACCGTGTGAATACCGCAGAACCATCCGTTTTCGCTTGGTTTGAGGGCGGAATCGGCAAAGGAGGCCCCGATTTATGCTGGAAGTATCCAATAAAACAAACGTGTTGGAGCAAAAATCTTATCGCTATCAGCTGCAAGACGTTGAAAAACCCAATCTCTATCGAGATGTTTATCCGTATACGGAAGTTCCCAAAGTTCCGTTTAACCATCGCCGCTCGCCGATGAATATGCCAAAAGAAATCTGGATCACCGACACCACCATGCGCGACGGGCAGCAATCGGTCGAACCGTATACCGTCAAGCAGATCGTGGATCTGTATCGGTTGATGTCTCGCCTTGGCGGCCCCAAGGGGATCATCCGCCAGACCGAATTTTTCATCTACAGCAAAAAAGACCGCGAAGCGTTGGAATCCTGCCTGGCCCTCGGTTTGCAATTCCCCGAAATTACCACGTGGATTCGCGCCAATCGGGAGGATTTTAAACTGGTTCGCGACCTGAACATCAAAGAAACGGGAATATTGGTCAGCTCCTCGGATTATCACATCTTCAAAAAGATGAATATGACGCGCAGCGAAGCGATGAATTATTACCTCAAAACGGTATCCGACGCGTTTGAGGCCGGCGTGGTTCCGCGCTGCCACTTGGAAGACATTACCCGCGCGGATTTTTACGGTTTTGTGGTTCCGTTTGTGAATAAACTGATGGAAATGAGCCATGACGCGGGGATTCCCGTCAAAATTCGCGCATGCGATACCATGGGATACGGCGTGCCCTATTCGGAGGTTGCCCTGCCGCGAAGCGTCCCGGGGATTGTTTACGGTCTGCAACATTACGCGGACGTTCCCAGCGAGCAGCTGGAATGGCACGGGCATAACGATTTTTACAAGGCGGTGAGCAACGCCTCCACCGCTTGGCTGTACGGCGCTTGCGCCGTCAATTGCTCCTTGCTCGGTATCGGCGAACGGACGGGCAACATTCCGCTGGAAGCCATGGTTTTTGAATACGCCTCGCTCAAGGGAACGCTGGACGGCATGGATCCGACCGCCATCACGGAAATCGCTCGGTATTTCCGCGACGAAATCGGGTACAACATCCCCGATATGACGCCGTTTGTCGGAAGAAACTTCAACGTGACGCGCGCCGGGATTCACGCGGACGGATTGATGAAAGATGAAGAAATTTACAACATTTTCGATACCAAGACCATTTTGAATCGCAGCGCGGGCGTGATGGTGACCAAAACGTCGGGACTTGCCGGCATTGCGTATTGGATTAACGAAAACTACGCGCTCTGCGGGGAAGACCGCGTTCAAAAACACGACCCGCTGGTGGTGGCGATCAAAGAATGGGTGGATCTGGAATACGAAAACGGCAGACAAAACGTCTTGTCCAACCATGAATTGGAAGAAAAAATCGAGCAGCTGGGCGGCAAGCGGTTTGCTATGGCAAAAAAGTTTTAAAGACAGAGGAAGTGCCACATGGAGATCAACGGAAAAAAATACGCCTCCACGGGAGATTATGTGTTTGAAACACTGGAAAACGACATTCTCGGCGGCGCGATCGGCGACGGCGACGTCCTGACCGAACAGCGCCTTTGCGATCGGCTGGGCGTCAGTCGAACGCCGGTGCGGGAAGCGATTTTTCGTTTGAAGCAGGAGCACTTGGTGGAGGAAAAAAGCCACGGGATTTGCGTGGTTGGC
Source organism: uncultured Lachnospiraceae bacterium (assembly GCA_964507155.1). Classification (GTDB taxonomy): domain Bacteria; phylum Bacillota; class Clostridia; order Oscillospirales; family CAG-272; genus SIG644. The sequence continues at coordinate 969 of CAZDOX010000087.1, read as the reverse complement.
GTCACCGCGCAGGATTTGTACGACATCTACGAGATCAGAAAACGCATTGAGGGGTACGCAACCGGTCGCTGCGCCGCGATCATCACGCCGGAGCAACTGCAAAATCTGCAAGAAATTGTGGATCTTCAAGAGTTTTTTACGGGAAAAGGCTCTGCCGAATCGATTCAAGACACCGACGCACAATTTCACGAAACCATCTATGAAATTTGCGGTAGTCGGATGCTTCGCGCCACGCTGACCGATTTGCACCGAAAGGTGCGCCAATATCGCAAACTGTCGGTGGAAAATCCCGATCGGGCGCGGGTTGCCATGCGCGAGCATCGAGATATTGTCGACGCGCTCGCCCGCCACGACGCAAAAGAAGCCGAGCACTTGGCGCTGCTGCATATTGAAAACGCAAGAAAGAGTATCATTCTGGCGACGGCGGAGCATACGGCGCATACGGAATATACAGAGCACACGGAATCGAAAAATCAAAACATAACAGATGAAGAAAAGTGAGGTAGGAACGATGGGATTGACCATTGCACAAAAAATTATTCAAGCTCACCTGGTTAAGGGAGAAATGATCGCGGGACAAGAAATTGCGCTGCGGATGGACCAAACGCTGACCCAAGACGCGACGGGGACCATGGCGTATTTGGAATTTGAATCGATCGGGATTCCGCGCGTTCGCACGGAGTTGAGCGTCGCCTATGTCGACCACAACACGCTTCAATCCGGCTTTGAAAACGCGGACGATCATCGCTACATTCAATCGGTTGCCAAAAAATACGGGATTCGTTTTTCTCGCCCGGGCAACGGCATTTGCCACCAAGTGCACTTGGAGCGCTTCGGCAAGCCGGGCAAAACGCTGATCGGGTCGGACAGCCATACGCCGACCGGCGGCGGAATCGGTATGCTTGCTTTCGGCGCGGGCGGAATGGACGTGGCGGTTGCCATGGGCGGCGGCGCATATTACATCACCAT
>CAZDOX010000086.1:0-5438 GCA_964507155.1 uncultured Lachnospiraceae bacterium | reverse complement strand
GGCGTTCCGTCATGCGTATTTTGGGGAACGGATTATACCAGCGTCGTCGGATCAAAACTTCCATCAAAGATTCCTGCCCCATGGTAAGCGCGTCCACTTGCAGGGAGGATAGCTTTCTTTTCAAATTCTCCACGCGTTTCATATTGGCGCGATCTTTCATATAGCATAAGCAAACGTCGCTGCGCGAATATTTTCCTACAGAGAAATAAGTCATGGTCAGAGCAGGATGTCGCACGCGGCGGCGAATCAATGCCGTATTGTAAATCAGCGTCTCCACAAACCCGTCCCGCGCGCCGCGCATGACCAAATCTCCCTCCGGCTCCGACGTTTCGCGCGCCGGATAGGAGCGGGCGTCCACCAAAATCACCTCGCTGCCGAACGTGGATCCGAGCACGACCGTAGCCCCGGACAGCAAACTCCTCGTTACCGTATCTCCCAGATCGGTCACTTCGCTTTCGACGTACGGCATCCGCCGCTCGGCAAACTCCGTGGCAGTCATCTGCGCCAGCGACTGTTCCCCCATCAAGTGCATGATCACCTTGGTCATCGTTCCGTCTTTGACAAACCCGTCGATATAGTATAAGGTCAGCTCGTCTTGACCGAGGCATATCGTTTTCTTCAACAAATCAAAGCTTTCGCCAATGGAAAATACATCGTCCATTTGCCGCACATTTTCCCGATAGTCTCGGGTAAATATCGGAACTTTTTCCGGCAAAGACGGCTCATTCTTCTCGTTTTTGCGCATGTCCTACCTCCCGTAATTCTTTTGTGACACCGTATTAGTGTGACCAAGAGCGAAAAAAACATACCGAAAAACAAAAAAACGCCAACATCTTGCGCATTGGCAAAACATTGGCGTTGGTTAAATTATATGATCTGCAACAAAGTCCCCTTTATTGGGCAATTGCCTCTTGGAGCGCATTGGCAACAGCAGCGTAATCCGACGAATCCAGAATCGTATATAGGACATATTGCCCGTAGGTCACAACATGGGGGTTCCTGATTTTTTCCAGCTCATCTTGTTGGTAGTTCGACGCAAAGCTGTACAGATATTCGGATTGCCCGTCGACGTACTCTTGAACCATCCGACGAATCGGCTCCGTACTTTGTCCGTCCTTAACGCGGAATATGCCGAACTGATCCACGTTGGTTCCGTTATCATGGTACGCAATGCAACAATCGGTCACGTTGGCATAGGCGTCTTCCTCTCCAAAATAGATGGAATAAGTTTCCCCGTCCGCCGTATGGTAGTGATCTTCTCCGTCTTGCTCCAATACGGAAATCAATTGATTGATGAGAGATTCCGCCGTCACATCGCTGCGATAAGATGAACCGCAAGAGACCGCGGTCATCATCAAAGCGATGCCCATCAGAATCGACAGACACATTTTGATTTTTTTGTTTATCTTCATTTTCGTTATTTTCGTCATTTTCGTTTTCATCTTTACGGCTCACTTTCTTTTTATTACACGATCATGGGCATCGTTCATGCCGCTGCGCCGGGGCAGCCGTGCGTGCGCAAATATGCCAATATTTCTTGGTACGCCCCGGTTTTTAAATGCAATCCGTCCGTTTCCGCAAATTCTGCACGCAACATGCCCGTCTGATCTTTCAAGCATGATGCCGTATCGACCAAGTATGCCCCGTTATCCTTGGCAATTTGCGGCAGCCAGCTGTTCAGCAGCTCGATTTTTTCGTTTACCGCAGCCGCATTGGCGTATTGCTCCGCAACCGGATACACGGTTTGCAAAATGACGGTTGTCTCGGGACTTGCCGCTTGAATGGCGCGAATCAACTTGGCGTAAGAGGCGGAATACAATCGCTGATTGGCTGCAAAGCCGGACAATCCGTTCACGCCGAACGACAGCACGACGTAGCGCGGACGTTTGAGCGACACCGCTTGTTCTATCGTCATTTCTTCCCCTATCTCGGGGTAAATGATTTTCTTACTCAATATCTCCAATGAAAGCATCATGGTATTGGACGCATCCGCCCAAACTTGCTTGGTTTGCTTTCCGTCGGACAAAACACCGCGCGAGCGCAAATGCGCCGTGGTGGATTCTCCGAAAAAGACCATGCTATCCACATAATTTTGCCCGTAATCCGCCGTTTGCTCCAGCACCGACGATTGATCGGAAACCGGCAACTGCTTGGTGTTCGAGTCTTCATTTTCATGATTTTCATGACTATCGGTCCGGTTCGGATCCGTATCGTCATCGTCACCGGACGGCGTGAGATCCGACTTGTCATCCGTCGGTTCCTTCGGCGCTACGATCGCACGCGCCACAAAAAGCACGGTAAGCGCCAGAATACAAAGCAGGGCCAGAACCGCCACCGTGCCAAGAGCCATGCCGAATATGGTTTTTTCCGTTGAATTACCGTTCGTGTTGCTATCGTGGATACTCATTTGTCCTTTGTTCCACCTCTCTTGCTCGTTTTATACCGCTGTTTTAAATTCTCAACTATTGGTTTCTAAAAATATTCAAACCGACTCAGCGTTCGGAATTGCCTCCAAACAAATTGCGGTACGGTTCCGCTTTTTTTCCATTTTGACTTGGACGTCCTTGTCCCTTACCGTTGGCAACCGATTTTTCACTTGCCGCTGTTGGGACATCCGACGCACGGCGTGCGAAAAAATGGCGGAAAATCGTCAAATACAGCGTCATCACCACCCAATAGAGCACCAGCATGACGCAAAACATCAGCAGTTTCCCGGAAGAGGTGGCTTGCCCCAGCGGCAGGTACAATAGGCAAAAAGCTGCGCCCACCGTGATTCCGCAGTGCAACAATACGCGCAGTGCATAAGGGCACCACGGCGAGCACAGTTGCAAATTGGCGACAGCAAACGCCGCGGCAAACACAAACAGCCACAAAAAAGCAGCCGAGTTTACGGTCGTTTGCGAAAGAGACTCTCGCAATGCCGCATTGCACAGCAACAACAGCAAGACCGAAACGGTATAAACAGCGCAAAGCTGATGAAAAAAACGCGATACGGTTTTCATGAAATTCCTCTTTTCACATGTGTTTCACATCTTTCACATGTTCACTTTTCCATTCTGTGGCCATGCCTTTTTGAATAACACGGCAGTTTTTTGCCGGTTTCGGCTTCGCCGAAATGGCGATTGTTCAGATCGCAAGGCACAAAAACGCATCTGAAAAACGACCCGTCTTTCAGACTTTGATCCCCGAAACAAAACGGTCAACCTTTCAGCGCACTTCCCCCTCGGGATACCGCGCACGAACTCCACCGATAAATTTCGGTCGCGTTCTCGCACACAAAATCGCAGCCTGACCGATTCGGGTCACGGAAAGACGAACCGGAACAGCCACATCACGCAAATGCATCCCGATCAGCGTGCCGCCAATATCCATCCCCGCGTGCGCGCGAACGTGCTCCACCGCCACGGGATCCTCCGCGCCGGCATATACCGTCGTGGCAAAAGATCCGCCCGCATGCGGCCACGGCATGACGTTGACCATCTCATAGCCGTACTTTTCCGCGCACTCCCGTTCCATAATCAACGCACGGTTGAGATGTTCGCAGCACTGGGCGACCAAATAAACGCCTTGCTCTCGCAAAAGCGGCGCTATGGCAGCATAAATGGCTTCCGCCGCTTCCATGGAGGAGCCTTTTCCGATGTGTTCTCCCATCACTTCGGAGGAAGAACAGCCAATCACCATCATATCTCCGCGGCGCAAATTGGCTTGTTCCAACAGTTCGGTCATCGCCCTTGCGGCTTCTGTTTGTATTTGTTCCGACATCGCTATCGACATAAATTTTCTCTTCTTTCTTATTTTTTTACCCGTTTCTTACTCGTTTCTTATTACTCACGCTTTTCATTTTCCAATCGGCAACCGTCAATTGTCAAACGCAACCGACGGTCGACAACCTATATTGTACAGCTTACAGCTCATCGCTGCCATCGTCAGGGATCACTTCGCGAATGGCTCGAATCGCACATTCAATCATATCGTCATCCGGTTCCAGTACCGTCACCCGCTGCAACCACAATCCGGGCGCAGAGATCACCTTGGTCAACACATTGTCATGCCGTCCCGCCAGCTTAATCAATTCATAACCGATTCCCATAATCACCGGAATCAGCAGCAGTTTCACTGCCGTACGCAGTGCCATATTCCATGTGGGAGGAATGAAAAATCCGACAAAAATGCTGACCAGCAACATCAAAATCAAAAACGACGTTCCGCAACGAGGATGAAAACGCCGCATGTTTCGCACGTTTTCCACCGTCAAGTCCAATCCCGCCTCATAACAAAAAATCGTTTTGTGCTCGGCACCGTGGAACATAAACGTGCGGCGAATATCTTTCATCAAGGAAACTGCAGCCATGTAACCGACCAGCAGCATAATTTTCAAAATTCCCTCAAATACCGAACGCAAATAGCGATTATCGGGGGAAAACCACCGATCGGGAAGCCACATGTAAATCTTCCCCGGCAGCCAGACAAACAGAACCATCGCCAGCGCCACGCCGAGCACCATTGCCAGCGCCATGATCACGTTCATCCAAGCGCTGCCGCCCTCTTTGGCAGGCGTCGCGGGTTCTTCGGCTGTCGCTTCGACATTTTCTGCGGCATTTTCTGTTGCATCGCCCGTCGCATCTGCTTTTGTTTCGGTTTCATTCCGATCATCTTGCTCTTTTTGGGATTTTTCGGCTTTTTTGGCTTTCTTAGCTTTTTTCTCCGCTTTTTCACGCGCCATTTCCGCTTCCAGTTCTTCCAGACCCGAGATTTCGGCGCTGCGCATCAAGCACCGATACCCCATTTTCATGGAAGCAACAAAATTCACCACACCGCGAATTATCGGCCATTTGGCAAACGCCGGCAACTTCCCGTTTTGCGTATCCCATTTTTCTATGACGATTTCGCCTTGCGGATTTCGCACCGCCATCGCGCTGACGCGCGGTCCCCGCATCATAATTCCCTCCATCAAGGCTTGCCCTCCGATGGAAGTTTTCTTTCGGCAAACCATCTCCCGCTCGTCGGCGGAGCCGTTCGCCTTAGGCGTATCCTGCGCTTTGGCTGAATTGATGAGATTCAAAATCAAAATGACGACCATCCTTTCTACCCATACAAACAAACGCCGTTTGCCAGCGTTTCATCTGATTAGTATATCGTAACAATATGAATATGATGTGAATAATTTGTAATTTTTTTGCCGATCACCCGTTTTGGTACGCGCACCCTTGCCAAAGTCCCCTCTCGTACAACCGTTTGTCGATATCGTTGAGAACCGTCACTTTTTTGCGGCTCCACTCCGGCGCCAAAAGTGCCTCTCCCATGCCGTCGCCGGTCAATCGACCGATCACGGTTGTCGGCGGCAACATGGTCAGCGCTCGCACCACCAAATCAATATAGGTTTCCCGCTCCAACGGCTGATAAATTCCCCTTTGATACCACTCGCCAAGCGTTGTATC
>CAZDOX010000085.1:0-5561 GCA_964507155.1 uncultured Lachnospiraceae bacterium | reverse complement strand
GCCGAACGAGCCGGCAACATAAATGGCGGAGTGCAGGTTATCCGCGCTTTCCTCTTGGAAATAATTTCCCGAGGCGTCCTGCGCGGGATAGGTAACCAACGAATTTTTAAACGCACCCTGCGATTGCGTCATCGTTTGGTAGACATCCACACCCTGGTTGACCGTATACGAGGTTCCCAAGTTGATGGTCAGCAGATTTTGATGAATATACGGGAACGTAGAATCAAAATACAGCAGATATTTATGCAACGTACCGTTACCCATGATGGCAGGCGAGAATTTCTCACCACCGTAAACGGGATCGTAGAGGGTGAACGTAATTCCGCGATCCTCAATATCTTCTTCAACGTAATGAATATTGTCTACTTCAAAAATCCCACATAGGTAAGTCCACAAACGCTTGATCAGCGGGATATCTTTGTAGGCAAACAAGCGGGGTTCCCCGCCCTCGTGATATTTTACCGTCTTCGGCTTATACTTGGCAGCCAAGCGCTCCACCGTATAGCCGCGGCTTTCCATTTCCTGCGTATATTTGGCGACATACGCAGCGACGGTATCGGAGTCTTGTTCGGCGGTATCGCCGATGGCGATTGCCGCATCGTATTCTTCCTGCGATAACTCCCCGGATTGAAGTAAATCTTGCAGCCAATCGCCATAGGGGACGTAATCCAGGTAACCGTAGCGCTCCCAGCGCTGATATTTGTACGCAATTTTCGCGTTATTCTTCAAGTGAGTATAGTTCGAATCAGACGCAAAAACAGTTTCGCGATCCAAGCAGGAATAGACCAAAATCATAACGATCGCAACGACGAGTATGACGGATAAAAGACCGCGCAAAATGCGGTTGACTAAATATTTTGTCATGGCTATGACCATTCCTTTCATTTTGGCTGACGAAAGTTTGTGCGTTTTCCGCGAAGCGAAATCATGCCGCTTGACGCAAAAGGCACAAACTTTCCATATGCCTCATTGTATACACGGATAGAGGATGAACCTAAGTCCACCCTCTATCGTGATGGTATTCCATCAAGTACCGGGATTAATAAATACCCAGCGCCTTGGTCATATAGCCTGCGTAATCGGACAACATGGTGTTCAGGTAAGACTGCGGGTCACCGTAGTCAGGTCCCCAACCGGAGATGTCGCTAACATCGTAGTTGGATTGATCACCGGTTTCCGGATAGTAACCTGCATAGTACCAATCCAATACGGTGGTGCACTCAACCAAGTTGACGATAACTTTGCCCTCAAGAACAGTCTCGATAGACTTCTTGTAAACCTGGGCACGGTTCTTGTAAACCTCGTAAGCGGAGGTGTACGGCAAGTCGATGTAGATGGGGTTGGAAGCGGATACTTCGATACCGGCGAGCGCCAAGTCACGAATTGCCATTTCCAGTTCCATGCGAGCGTTTTCGGGGTTGTACCAGCCGTCGAAACCGTCGGAAGAACCAATACCGTCATCGGCATCGGGATCCCATACGGTAACGCGAACGTCGTCTGCCCACAGCTGATCCTGAACGATCGCACCGAATGCGGTGCCTGCGGGATAGGTCACTTTCTGACCGTTGATTTCCACGGTGGTCTCCTCTTCCAGGGTAATGAAACTACCGGGCGTGTAAGAGTTACGCAAAGAGGTCAGTTTTACTTCTTCGCCGACAACCGCTGCGTTGTAAGAAGCTCTGTCCAGTGCGTAAGAAATCGCACGACGGAAGTGCACGTTCTGCATAGCGGTTTTGGTCACGGCAGCCTGCTCCTCGGTCTGAGGAGAAACAGCCTTGGAAGAATCGTTGTAGTTAGCAAAAGCTTCGCGGTTGATGTTGTAGAACGCCATGTAAGAAGTAGCGTTCGTACCGGAAACGTAGCCGTACTTGTCGACATAGCCGTCAGCCTTAGCCGTTTCCAGAGCGGCAGCCGTCAAAGAGCAGCCTGCAGACACGCCGTTGATGGCGTCGTTGTAGGTCTTCATGGCGTCTTCGCCGTTGTTGTAGAGCCACTGAATGGTCTTAATGTTGATGTTGTCCTTGTTCCAGTAAGAAGCATTGGCGGTAAAGACGATGGTGTTCTTTTCCGTTGCGTTGCTTACCGTGTAAGGACCGCAGTATGCGATATTGTTCGGAGTTTTACCGTAGGTGTAGGAAGTAGCCTCGGGGTTGTACTCGGCACCGAACTTACCGCCCTTGGATTCGTAGAACGAACGGTTCATCGGAGCGAACACGCCGTAACCCAGCATGGTCGTAAAGAACGAGGTAGGCGCTTCCAACGTGTAAGTCAGAGTGTATTCATCCACTGCCTTAACGCCGACCTTGGAGAAATCGGTGACCGTACCTGCGATATATTCGCTGGCGTTCACGATAATGCCCTCAACCAGGTATTCCAGACCGCCGGCAGCGTCCAGCATGTGCTGCATACCGGCAACCCAGTCGTCAGCCGTCACATTTGCCAGCTCACGACCCTGAGAGGCAACCCACTTCACGCCCTGACGGATCTTGAACGTATAGGTCAACCCGTCGTCGGACACGGTCCAGCTTTCAGCCAATGCGGGCTGCAGCATGTTCTCCACGTCGTACTCCAGAAGTCCGTCATAAGTATTGACAATTGCCTCGGAGTCGGCAGCCAGCGAAGTCGACAGTGCGTCCCACGTCTGCGGGTCGCTGGTGTAGTGCAGGCTGTAGGTATCGGAAAGGGTGTAACCCTTGTCAGCCAGGTACTGCTTTGCCCAAGCCTCGTATTCACCCGTGCCCTGCAGTTCCTTCCACTTAGCCTTCATGGTTGCTCTGTCCTCGGTGGTGATGAACTTATCGGCAACCAGCGCTTGGTGGTATCTGTCGGAGTCGTTACCCCACAGAACCGAAGAAACGGTGTACGGAGCCACGCGAGAAATTGCGTTCATACCGCCTTGCGTAGACAAGGGGAGCATAACCGCAGATTCCAGCAATTTAGCCTCAGCGATAGCCATCAGTGCCCAACGCTCGGAGACGGTCTCCGCCTTTTGCGCTGCCTCATAGTAATCGTTGAATTCGCCCAGCGTATCTTCGTACAGTGCCGAGGACATTGCGTCATAATCGTCCTCATATGCCGAGTAATCTTTCGGTGCCACAGCGGTATAGTCAGCTAAAACTTCATCCGGCGTTCTGTCATCCGGCTTAAATTCAGGCTGATCTGCACAAGACACCATGGACGCAGCAGCAGATGCGACCATCAACAGTGCGAGTACTGCAGTCAGTACTCTTTTGATCATCTTGCTCATTTTCATAAGCCTCCTTATATTTTATGTAACACTCCTGCCACGCTCAAAGCAAAGTAGGCAGCGAACGGCATGTTACATTTTTGTTCTTATATTTTACCAAATATTCAGCGGTTTGTCAATAGGATTTCTGCGCTTTATTAATTTTTTTCGAACTTTTTGTGAAGTTTGAACCCTCTTTTCGGTGCAATGCGTGTGCGCTGTGAAAATTTTTCGTGCGCCGCGTTCTTTTTTTGGCAACCCATTGACAAAAGAGCAGTTTTGTTTTATAATAATGTTATATCTCGCAGAATACTTGTCGATCGATACACAACCGATCATTTTAAAATAAGGAAAGGGCACCGACATGAAACATTACCCTTTGTACGAAACCACGATTTTTGAAAACTTCCGCGTGCTGACCGAAAATGCCGCGAACAAAACCCCGGACGTTGCCGCTTGCGTCTATCGGAAGCACCCGGACGACGCGGAACCGATCACCGTGACCTATGAGCAAATGCGCTGCGACATTCGTCACCTCGGCACGCAGGAATTGTCCGCCGGATTGAGCGGCGCCCACGTCGCGTTGATCGGAGAGAGCTCCTACTTTTGGGTGTGCTCCTATTTTTCGCTGATGGCTGTCAGTGCGGTCACCGTTCCCTTGGACAAAGATATGCCCCTTTTGGACATGGCGGCGACGCTGATTCGCGCGGAAACGTCCGCGCTGTTTTGCAGTCCGACCTTGGCAGACAAGGTTTCTCAGCTGCTTCCGCTGGTTCCCGGCATCAAAACCGTCGTCTACATGACGGATGATCCGGTGCCGGATCACGAAAATGTCGCCGATTGGATCGCGGCAGGAAAGCAAAAGTACGAGGCGGGCGATACCTCGTTCTATACGCACGACATCGACCCGGACGCATTGGCTTCCATCGTGTTCACCTCCGGTACGACCGGAAAAGGAAAAGGCGTCATGCTCTCGCAAAAAAACATTTGCTCCGATATGACGCAGGGCATGTATAATTTCGCCATTACGCAAAAAACCATGATGGTTTTGCCGCCGCACCACACGTACGGCTCAACGGTCAATTTCGTCGGTCACTTCGCGCAGGGCGCGACCGTGTATATGTCGTCCGGAATCAAATACATCCTCAAAGAATTGAACGATTTTAAGCCGACGCACTTGATTTTGGTCCCGCTTTTCGTCGAAACGTTTTACAAACGCATTTGGACAACGGCAGAGCGACAAGGAAAGGCCGACATGCTGCGCCGCATGATGAAAGTCAGCAACGGGATCCGCAAAGTCGGCATCGACGTGCGTCGAACCTTGTTTAAGAGCGTGCTGTCCGCCTTTGGCGGCGAGTTGCGCATGATCATTTGCGGCGGCGCGGCGTTGAATCAAGACATCATCGACACGTTCGACGCCATCGGCGTGACCATTCTCAACGGCTACGGCATTACGGAATGTGCCCCGCTGGTGTCGTGCAACCGAAACAAATGGCAAAAGAAAAACAGCGTGGGAACGCCGATCATCGGCGAGCAAATTAAAATTTCCAACCCGGACGAAAACGGCGAGGGAGAAATTTGCGTCAAAGGTCCGAACGTCATGTTGGGATACTACAAAGATCCCGACGCAAGCGCGGCTGCTTTCGACGAAGAGGGATTTTTCAAGACCGGCGACTACGGCTACCTGGACGAGGACGGTTGGATTTACATCACCGGACGGATGAAGAATTTGATCATTTTTTCCAACGGAAAAAATGTATATCCCGAGGAAATCGAAACGGAAATCTCGCGGGTTCGCGGCGTCAACGAGGTGGTTGTTTATGCGGGCGAGAGCAAGAAAAATCCGGAAAAGGAAATCATCGTTGCCGAAATTTTCCCGGATCACGATCGCTTGGCGGCAGACGGCGTGACCGACCTGAAGAAGTATTTTAACGATCAGATGAAGCTGGTCAACAGCCGAATGGCTCCGTACAAAGCCGTCGGCATGGTGAAAATCAGAAACGAAGAGTTTGTCAAAAATACATCCCGAAAAATTACCCGATTCCACATTGATAAAACCATTGATTGAATAACAAAAATCGCTGTAACTCCCATCCGACAAAGGTTGAGAGTTGCAGCGTTTTTGGCGTCAAAGAGCGGGGGGGAGGAACGAGAAATGCAGAGAAAAACTTCTTAAAAGAAGTTTTTCCCCGCACCCCTTTTCAAGAACTTTTTGAAAAAAAGGGGTGGCTGCTGCTCCGTAAGCAGCGCGAAAATTTCAGCCATCCCACCGGCTACCATCGTGGGGTCGTCAGGGGAGCGCAGCTCCCCTGACAAGAAAAACTAACGACACCCC
>CAZDOX010000084.1:0-5564 GCA_964507155.1 uncultured Lachnospiraceae bacterium | reverse complement strand
GTCCTTTTCCGGTCTGTAAAACGCCCTCTTTGTAAACGGAAAGCAGCGCGCGCAGATCATCCATTCGGGCAAGCATATCTTTTCCCGCGTCCGTGTCTGCGACCAAGTGGCGGCGCGTCATCATTTCAAACACAACATCGGTGGAGGCAAGGATATCCTTGTTTTCCTTAATTGCCGCGCTCTTTCCCTCGAATGCGGTGTGTGAAACCAAACGCAACCCGCGCGAGGAGTAAATGAGCGTGTAACCGGCAATTCCCGTCGTGGTGTGATAAGCGCGGCAAAATCCGCCGTCAATGCGAATATAGCGTCCCGCTGCGCGAATCGGACTCTCGCCCGCTGCGGCGCGAACCGGAATATGTCCGTTAATGATGTGCGATCGACTTTGATCCAAATCAAATTCGGTCAATACGCGGCACGCGGCGGCATAGTCCTCAATCAGCGCGTAGTAGGGGTTCTTTTCTTCTTTCCACGTGCCTTGATCCGCCACAAAATATCGTTCAAAAGTTGTCATTTTGCTGCGCCCGAACAAGGGGGAGTGTTTGCCGCACCACAAATAATACATAAAATCCAGCGCGTCCGGATCGGACGTGTGATAAGCGGCGCGCGCCATACGGTCGCACCAATCCATGTAGGCGCGTCCCGAGCGACGAATACCGTCCATGCACAAAACCTCTTCAAAACTGCCGTCCGGATTCATGGGAACACAACCGTGAAAGAGAAGATTCCCATTGTATATTTTATATAAACTGCCCTCGCTGTAAAGAAAGCGAACATGCTTTTGCAGCAGGGAACTGTGTCGGAACGAGCGGGCAAGCGACGCCATAAGACTTTGCTCGGCGGGCGATAGGTCGTAGGGAGACGACGGATCGATGGTCGGAAAATGATCGTCGTTTAGCGGGTAAGTCACGCCGTCGATGGTGACCGTATGCTTTTCATGATCAATGCGGTGCAGCAACAAGCGATTGTCCATGTCAAACTCCGGATGGCGATGAATCAGTTGCCCCTCCAGTTTAAACATGATGATGGCAATGGCTTTGTGGGCGCGCGAGAGCGTTTCCATATTGTTTTTGATGTAATACTTGTCTTCGGGATTGCGCGGCATGAACCAAGTGCAGCCGGCATAGGTTTCCTGAGCGTAGCCGATCAAATCTCTCAAACTGATACCGTAGGTGTTTTCAATGAGAGAGAGCGTGTTGTATTGCAGCGCCGTGTTGAGAACGCTGGCAATGCAAGCGTACGACCCGGCGGCAGCTCCCATCCAAACAATATCGTGATTGCCCCACTGAATATCCACGTGATGATGCTGCATGAGCATATTCATAACTTTGTCGGCATGCGGTCCGCGATCGTAGATATCCCCGACCACGTGCAAGCAATCCACAGCCATGCGCTTGATCAAATTGCACAGCGCTTCGATAAAGGCGCTGCCTTGCCCAACGTCGATAATCGTAGAAATAATGTGCCGATAGTATTCTTGTTTGTTGTGCTCCTCACCGCTGGTATGCAACAGCTCATCGATAATATCGCAAAAGTCGCGCGGCAGCGCGTCGCGTACCTTGGCACGCGTATACTTGGAGGCAACCGAGCGAGCCAGATCCACTAAGCGATACAAAGTGAAGCTGTACCATTCGTCGGTATCTTCGCCGCGAGAGTGCATGTCTTCAATTTTTTCGATCGGATAATAGATCAGCGTGCAGAGATTTCGACGTTCGGTTTCCGTGACGGAGGTGTAGAACAGATTGTCTACTTTTTCTCGTATGACGCCGGAGCAGTTGTTGATGATGTGGAAAAACGCTTCCGCTTCGCCGTGAATGTCGCTAAGGAAGTGTTCGGTTCCCTTGGGCAAATGAACGGTAGCGTTCAAGGTGGTAATTGCCGCACTGACCGCAGAAATCGTCGGGTATTCGCGGGAGAGCAGAGAAAAAATTTTCAGTTGTTCCGGGGTGTAGTCGTACGATTGCATCCGAATCTCCTTTTGATTTTCATGAAAATTTGCTACTATAAGTATAACATGAAAACCGACGTTTGTCAACTACCACCCCGGCGGATTTTCACCCGAATCCTTCGATGGCGGATGGATTATTGCAGCAAAATTCCGGACCATAGGCGCCGCCAAACGGTGAAAAATCCAATCCGCGGGATATCCTCCTTCGCGGTGACGGACACGCGGCCCAATTCTTGTTCTTCCAATAAAAAGATCACGTGTCCGATTTCGCTGCCTTGGGTGATCGGCGCATTCAGCTCATCGGGCAGTTCCGTTTGATAGGTAACCAAGGCAAGTTTTTCCTTGGGAACCACGCATGTGAAAGTGGAGCAGGTCAGTTCGCATTGACGCGCCTCTCCTCCGCGGACCGAAATCGGCGTAAAAGAAAGGGTCGGAGACGTATATGCCGCATAATTGGCAAAACCATAGTCCAGCAGGCGAGTCGCCTGTGCGTTGCGAATATCGCGCGTCTCGGCTCCCATAATCACGCATATCAGGGATAGACCGTCACGATTTGCCGTGACGGAAACGCAAAACCCCGCTTTGTCGGTAGACCCCGTCTTTAGTCCCGTGGCACCGCGATAAAAACGAATCAATCGATTGGTGTTGGTCAGACCGAATGTGCCGTTTCGAATGGTATCCATCCAGATCGAACTGTAATTCAAGATGGTTTTATGAGCGATCAGCGCGCGGGACATGATGGCAATGTCGCGTGCACTGGTCAGATGGTTCTCCACCGTATCGTCAAGTCCCGTCGCATTGTCGAAATGGGTATTTTCCATTCCCAACGCCTCGGCTTTTTCATTCATTTTTCGGACAAAAGTCGTCATATCTCCCGCGACATGTTCGGCTAAGGCGACAGCTGCGTCATTGGCGGAACTGATGACCACACTTTTCAGTAAATCTTCGCAAGACATTTCCTCGCCCGCTTCCAAATAAACCTGCGAGCCGCCCATGCCGGCAGCGTTTTCGCTGACTTGAATCGGATCGTCCAAACGGAGCGTTCCGCCGTCAATGGCTTCCATGATGAGCAGCAGCGTCATAATTTTGGTCACGGAGGCAGGCGGTAAAGCTTCCGTGGCATTTTGCGTATACAGCAGCGCGCCGGTGGAAGCGTCCATCAATACGGCGCTTTTGCAATCCAAAGCAAGGCTTCCCTCATCGGCGAGCGTCATGACATCATTTTGAAATGTTTGCTTGTTGCTTGCTGCGTTGTCATTTTCACTCTCGCGCGCCGTCGCGGGAAAGGGCAGGGTAAGCAGCAATAAACATGCGCATAAAGCGGTGGAAATGCGGTGCATAGCAGAATACGGTACCATGGATTCTCCTCCTGATTAAATTAATTGCGGCATTTGAAAGAGCAATTCGCGGACGGAAGCGTATAGACAAAAATAAGACGACAGCGGCAAGGGATTTTCGCCTTTTCCGCACTCCAGCGTGAACGCGGGCAATTGCAACGATTGAATACAATAATCCAATAACCCGCTGTAAGAGGCATATCCTTTTGCCTCGGACATGGAATAATGACACAACCTGGAAATGATTCGGGCAAGCGCTAAGGAACGCGGCGCCGTTTTGCCGTTGCTGCTGTAATAAACTTCCTCGCCTTGCGTGTGGAACGACAATACCGCGCCAAGCGACGGCACAGAAGAACGAATCCATTGACAAAGATAACGACTTTCCGGTTCGGATTCCGGCGATTCGCCGCCGTATCGCGTGGCAGCGCCTTGAGAAATTCCGTTTTGCGCGCATAGGGTGCGATAGGCTTCAAAGTCCGCATCATAGTTGTGATTCAGGTCCACGCCGCGACCGTTTGCCTGCCAGCGCGAAAAATCACTGCTGCCACCGTTCATTTGGATCAATCGATCGCGCAGGGGATTATCGGTGCTAACCCCGTTGATCACGTAATCCACGCCGTCCGGATTCAACATCGGGACGATAAAAATGCGTCGTTGTCGAAATAAATACGGCAAATAAACATTGTAGAGTTGCCGTCCGGTTCGATAAGCTTCCGCGTATTCGTTGATAAAGCGCAGCAATAACACGGTGGTGATCCACTCCATGCCGTGATGCGTTCCGATATATAAAACGCTCTTATCGCCATGTCCCAGCGAAATCAGAGGAATGTTTTTTCCCAATAGGGAACACCCCAAATTTTGAATTTCCAGAAAAGGGTAACGTTCTTGAAAACACTCTATGTACGTCATCATTTTGGCATGATCGAGCGGCATGGGATAATCAAGAATCGGCTTGGATGGGTCAATCAAAGAAAATGAATGGCTGTGGTCGGCGGTATGGTTCATATGGCTCTCCGTTCTGCCGCTTTTAGGATCTCGGACGGTACGATTTGACGCACAGATCCATCGGCGTATCTTGCATGTTTTGTGAAATGGGTAAGGTAATGTATGTCCGATCGAATCAAAACATGCAAGCAAATCAAAAATTTTACAAATTCCCCCTTTCCTTTTGATCAAAGATGTGTTATACTATGCCTTGTATTCATGTGGCTTGGCGTTTGCACGTTTGCATGTCCGCCGATAAGCCGCGTAAAAAGAGGTTACTTTTGCATGAGCAACGAACAAACTTACCCGAAATTATCCTTGTCGTTCGGAAGAGCGCGGGTCTATTTTTTCGCCCTTTGCGGCATTTACGGTGTATATATCGGATTGCTGGCGCTGTCTATTTTTATGGGAAGCGACATTCAATTTCAAGGAACGTGGCTGTATGAGATTGTGTTGATGGCGCTGACGGTGCTGGAATATGCCGCCTTTTGCTGGGCGTTTGCACACATTATTTTCTTTCGTTCCGCATACGGTACTCGCGCCGCATGGCAAGGCGTCGGTTGGTTTTCTTTGGCGGATGGGGTGCGATATGGAATCACATTTCTCCTCACGTGGCGCATGGAGGGAATCGCCCAAGACGAAATCGCGCTTCAACTGGGATATTTTCTTGAATATGCGCTTTTGGATGTCGCCCAGGTGGCATTGGTTTTTCTCTTGACGCATTTGCTGCTGCGCCGTGGGGATGAAATAGAAAAAATTCGCGCCGACGCACTGCGAGCGCAAGGACTTTGTGCGCCCGATCACGTCAACGAACTTTTTTCGACGTATCGCATGTTTTCTTTTCGCGGGGTCGTTTCCCACGCCACTTTGCTTGCCACTGCCGTGAATGCCTTGCAGGTGCTGTCCGGTCGTGTTCTTTATGACATCGGACAAGGCGCGCCGACCGACGCGGAAGATCTTGCTTGGATGGTTTTTTATTACACGAGCGATATTGCCAAAGCGGTGCTGTGTTGCGTGGCAATTCGATGGATTTGCCTTGGATTATATCGTCGCTGCCGCCATTCGTGATGACGCGGTCACAAGAGAACGGTGGGGATCCACACCCAACTTCAAGAATTTCCAACTATATTGTCGTGGGTGGCAGCTGGTAGTACGGCTGGCGCTGCCCTCACCCCCTGCCCCCTCTCCCGCACGCGGGCGAGAGGGTGTCGTTATTTTATCTTGTCAGGGGAGCAAGCCTTTGCGGGGGCGGAACCATCTCATACGCCGAAGTTTCCGCCCCCGCGCCCCCGCCTCCT
>CAZDOX010000083.1:0-5629 GCA_964507155.1 uncultured Lachnospiraceae bacterium | reverse complement strand
ATGGCGGCGGAATGGAGATTGATATGTCGTTGTTTGTCTTATCCGATACCCATCTGGCTCTGCACCATCCGGGAAAAACGATGGAAGTGTTCGGACCGCGCTGGCAGCACTATGTCCAAAAAATCGAAACTCGCTGGCGCGCTTGCGTCGGCGAACAAGATACCGTCGTGATTGCCGGAGATATTTCCTGGGCGATGACTTTGGAAGAAACCGTCCAAGACTTTCGTTTTTTGCACAGTCTTCCCGGTCAAAAATTGCTGGGAAAAGGAAATCACGATTTTTGGTGGAATACATCGGCAAAAATCAATCGCCATTTTGCGGCGTACGGATTGGATTCTCTGCACCTTTTGCACAACAACGCTTACATCGTGAAGCCGTACATTGTCTGCGGCACGCGCGGCTGGTTTCTTGATCCGACGTTGCAAAAAACGGTCGGAGATGTGGATTATACCAAAATCGTGAATCGCGAGTTACTTCGTCTTCGACTCTCGCTTGACGCCGCACGCGCACTGCAGCAAAGCGAAGACAGCGGAGAAAACTACGAGATCATTCCTTTCTTCCATTTTCCGCCGGTTTGGGGTGATTTTCGCTGTCGGGAAATCATTGAGGTCCTGCAAGAATATCAAATTCGTCGCTGCTATTTCGGTCACATCCACGGCTCGTCGGTCCCCAACGGTGAAGTGGTGGACGGCAATATTCGCTTCATTTTAACCGCGGCGGATCATCTGAATTTTACCCCGCTTGCCGTAATTTGAAATTTAACAGAAATTTTTAACGGATTTCGCATAAAAAATGTAAAAAACACTTGACTTTTTACGCAAAAAAAAGTAAAATATAGGTTGAATGAAATCTTTACACATCTAAGTTTGGAGGAAATGAAACATGGCATTAACAAAATGCGAAAAAAACGAACAAGGGCAGTTTGTGCTGGAGTTCGGTGTTGCGAAAGATATTTTTGAGGCTGAGGTAAACAAGGTTTATCATAAAGAAGTCAAAAATATGACGATTCCCGGGTTCAGAAAGGGAAAAGCTTCCCGCGCGATGATCGAAAGAATGTACGGCAAGGGCGTTTTCTACGAGAGTGCGTTTAACGCGCTGTTGCCCGATGCTTATGAGGCTGCTTTGAAAGAATCCGCGCTGCAGGTGGTGGGACAACCCTCGTTCGATGTCGTCAGCTGCGATGACAACGGTGTTGTGTTCTCTGCAACGGTATACGTCAAACCGGAAGTGGAAATCAAAGATTATTTCGGAATTGAGTCTACCAAAGACGTAGCGCCGGTTACCGATGAAGAAATTGATAATGAGATTTATGCGGTACGCGACAGAAACTCTCGCGAAACGGAAATTGTCGATCGCCCGGCTGAAAACGGAGATACCGTGACCATTGATTATGAGGGTTTTGCCGACGACGTCCCGTTTGAGGGTGGAAAAGCAACGGATTATCCGCTGGAACTTGGCTCCGGAAGCTTTATCCCCGGCTTTGAGGATCAGATTGTCGGTCATTCGATCGGCGACGCGTTTGATGTCAACGTCACTTTCCCCGAAGAATATCATGCCGAAAATTTGAAAGGCAAGCCTGCCGTCTTTAAAGTTTCTCTCAAAGCCATCAAGAAGATCGAACTGCCCGAGCTGGATGACGATTTTGTCAAAGATGTTTCCGAATTTGATACGGTCGATGCATATCGCGCCGATTGGAAGGCTAAACTGGAAAAGAAGCATGAGAGTGCGGCAAATTCCGCATGGGAAGACCAATTGATGAAAGTGCTGATCGAGAGATTGGTGGCAGATATTCCGGAGCCGATGTTTGTCGAGGAGACGGAGAATTTCTTGCGCGATTACGACAACAAACTGCGCATGCAGGGGTTGGATTTGAATACGTATTTCAAGTATACCGGCATGACGCTGGATTCTATGCGTGAACAGTTCCGTCCGCAAGCCGAAAATCAGGTAAAATGCCGTCTGGCTCTGGAAAAAATCGCAGAGTTGGAGCAAATTACTCCGAGCGAAGAGGAAGTGGACGCAGAATATGAAACGATTGCCACCGCTTACAACATGGAAGTGGAGAAAGTTAAGGAAATCTTTGCCAAGGACGCCATTGTTGCCGACATGAAAGTGAAAAAGGCAATGGAAGCGGTCAAATCCCATGCGGTCATCGTTCCCGCCCCCGCAGCCGATGCCGACAAAGCTCCCGCTACCGAGGCATAAGACCAACAATAACCTACTGACAACAAACAGCACGGTGGGCACTCGTCGTTTTTGTGGCATTTTTGGCGGATGTGTCGTACACTGGATTGTAGATTGTAGATTGTAGCTTGTAAACCATGATCCGATGCCGCGTGATCGATCCCATGCTGTTGTCACATTTTTCTGCCCGACTTGGTTTCTCTGTGTCGGGCAGTTACATTATTTCCCATTTTTTATTCGCACATCACACAATATGGAGGTATGTTGCACATGTTTTACGAACGTTTAAATCCGGTAAGTTCTCCGTATGCGGCATTGGTCCCTACCGTCATTGAGCAAACCGGAAAGGGAGAGCGTGCCTATGATATTTATTCGCGTTTACTGAACGATCGCATTATTTTTCTTGCCGACGAGGTCAACGACACGACCGCTTCGCTGGTGGTGGCTCAATTGCTGTTTTTGGAAGCGGAAGACCCGGACAAAGACATCAGTTTGTATATCAATAGTCCCGGTGGAGCGATTACCGCCGGAATGGCAATCTACGACACCATGAACTTTATTAAATGCGACGTGTCGACCATCTGTATCGGTATGGCTGCCAGCATGGGTGCTTTTCTGCTCTCTTCCGGCGCAAAGGGAAAGAGAATCGCCCTACCAAACAGCGAAATTATGATTCACCAGCCGCTGGGAGGTGCCCGCGGTCAGGCAACGGATATCAAAATCCAAGCGGATCGAATTTTACAAACGCGCGATCACTTAAACCGCATTTTGGCGGATAACACGGGAAAATCCGTGGAAGAAATTGCGCGCGACACCGAGCGCGACAACTTTATGACGGCGCAAGAGGCGCTCTCTTACGGTTTAATCGACAAAATTTTGACTAAGCGCGATTGATAATCGGCGGGGTCTACGAAAAGGAAAACAGTTCATGGCTAATATAAAAAATTCCGGTGGCGATAATCTTCGCCGTTGTTCTTTTTGCGGTAGATCGGAGAATCAAGTGAATTTTTTGATTCCCTCGCCTACCGGTGCGTATATTTGCGACGTTTGTGTGGAAGCTTGCGCCGATCTGATCGATCAAACGCTGGAGCTGGAAGAGTCGTATGAAAGTTCTTCGGCGCAACAGCGAAAAAAAGGCGCCGCCAAACCGACGTTGACTTTGCAAACGCTGCCGAAGCCTGCGCAAATCAAGTCCGCCTTGGACGATTACGTGATCGGGCAGGACGAGGCGAAAGTTGCGTTGTCGGTTGCCGTTTACAATCATTACAAGCGTATTTTGTCCAAAGACAATGCAAAAAACAAAAAAGGAAAAAAGAGCAATCCTTCGAATGAGTTGGATGACGTCGAATTGCAGAAAAGCAACGTTCTTTTGATCGGTCCGACCGGTGTCGGAAAAACATATTTGGCGCAAACGTTGGCCAAAATGTTGCAAGTTCCTTTCGCCATTGCCGACGCGACAACCCTGACGGAAGCCGGTTATGTCGGCGAAGATGTGGAAAATATTCTGCTTCGATTGGTTCAAGCTGCCGATTTTGACGTGGAATTGGCAGAGCGCGGCATTATTTATATTGACGAGATCGACAAAATATCCAGAAAAAGCGAAAATCGTTCGATTACACGCGATGTATCCGGCGAGGGTGTCCAACAAGCGCTGCTGAAAATCTTGGAAGGAACGGTTTCCAACGTGCCGCCGCAAGGAGGGCGGAAACATCCCAACCAAGAGTTTATCCAAGTAAACACGGAAAACATTTTGTTCATTTGCGGCGGTGCGTTCGACGGTTTGGAAAAGCTGATCGAAAAACGGCGCGGCAATCAATCCATCGGCTTTGAAAGCGAAATCAAAAAGAAAAGCGAACGGCAAGAAATGGGCGTGTTCCGCGACGTGACGCCGCACGATATCGTCAAATTCGGATTAATTCCCGAGTTGATCGGTCGTTTACCGGTCATTGTTTCTCTGTCCGATTTGGATCAGGAAGCGTTGGTTCGTATCATTCGCGAACCAAAAAATTCTCTGATCAAGCAGTATATGAAGCTTTTCGACATGGATGGGGTCAAATTATCGTTTGACGATGACGCACTGCGCGAAATCGCCGCCATGGCATTGAAGCGAAATACCGGAGCGCGCGGTCTGCGTTCCATTTTGGAAAAATCCATGACCGACACCATGTTTACCATTCCCTCTCGCCCGGATATCGGAGAGGTGCGCATCACGGCAGCGTCTATTCGCGGCGACGAACCGCCCCTTTATTTGCCAAAACAGCAAACGCAGGATTCCTCACCGTTGTTGCCCACGGACACGGACGCTGCAACATCAAAATAATGTTCAAAAGGCGGATCTTATGATTCGCCTTTTTTCTGCCTTTTACGTTATACTTTCCGCTTTCCCCGCTTGCTTTCGCCTTAGGAACAACCGCACCGATTTTTTCCGCTATCCGTGTTTCCCGTCAATAAAGGTGCGTTCGTGGGGCAAAATTCCTTGGTGGGAAACGCCATGCCGCGAAAAACGCTGCAAGGATCGTCGTCACACGAGGTCATACACTCTTTATCGGGAACGCAATATTCGGTCGCTTGGATGAGATACTGTGCGGGACGAGTGATACGAACCACCGAGAATATCCCGAGTGAAACGGTTAAAAACCGCTTGGGATCCGCGTCACACAAATTTCCGCTCAAAGCACCGCACACGCACGACGGAATATCGCAGCAAGAGCAAATGCAATGGCACTTGCACGCTTCTTCCACCACCGCACAAGATAAAATAATCGGATCTACCAATTGCACAATAGCGGTCGGAGCGTCGCTGCATTGGTCCATCAGCTCCGGTTGCGCGCAAAAATCTACCGTGTCGGAGCTGCTCTTAAAGGTGTGAACATTGCTTTCGCCGCCGAACAAAATGACGCGCTTATCCAAAACGGCAACGCCGTCGAAATCCTGCGGTCTTCCGCCGATACAAGCTTCCAAATCCAATTTTACATAAAACCGAATACATACCGCGTAAAAGCCGCGATTAAATTGCACATTTTCCAAATGAATTGACGTATAAACGACAGTGGCACATTTCACACGAACCGTGGATGTGCGTTCAATCATCTCATTACCAAAATCTGTCAGAAAAACCCGCGTGTTTTCAAAGCAATCACGATCTTTACACGAATCTAAAATACGATCGGCTTCAATACAATACAGCTCGTTTTTATTGCCGCCAAGGCAATCGCACAGACTGCCACGAGATACTCTGTTATCTGCCATCATGATACCTCCTATGTCAAATTTTCCGGGAAAGCGTACGCGCATTCTCGCTCATGACTTCCCTCGCTATTATTGTATTCTTCTCGACCAAAGTTGCTACGACATTTCGCCAAAATTCGCAAAAAGAAACGCAGAGAAAAACTTCTTAAAAGAAGTTTTTCCCCGCACCCCTTTTCAAGAACTTTTTATAAAAAGG
>CAZDOX010000082.1:0-5714 GCA_964507155.1 uncultured Lachnospiraceae bacterium | reverse complement strand
CACGGTAATGACCGGTTTCGGCAGAGCGTTCTCGAAGTAGACGCGATTCAGAATATCGAACAGGCCTTCGAGCTTAGTCACGACGTCCGACATCTTCATGGACTCGTCTGGTATTCGGGTTCTTCCACGGTAGGCGCCTCAGGCTCTTCGTAGAGCGTCCAGCGACGGTCATAGCTCGCTGCAGCCATCGTGCTCGGCTCGGCGCAGGGCAACAGCATTTACTTTTTTGGGCGAACTGTGGTATAATGAGAATATGAAAATCGAAGTATTGAAAGAAGAGATCAAAGGCATCCAAGAACCGCGGAGAACGAGATATGGAAATATTCGGCACAAGTTGGAGGACATAATCATTATTGGATTGTGTACGATCATTTGTCAAGGCGAGGATTATGTCGATATGGAGGCATTCGGCAAAGAACGCGAGACATTGCTCAAAACATTCCTTGAATTGCCCAACGGAATACCGGATAGCGATACCTTTCGCCGCGTTTTCGAGCGATTAGACCCCGCCGAACTGTCGAAATGCTTGACCAATTGGCTCGAAACGACAAGAGAAAAGAGAGAAAAGCGTTCCGTCGTCGCCGTGGACGGGAAAACGATACGCGGCAGCAAAAATGCGAACCATAAAGCTTACCATGTGGTAAGTGCTTTTGTCGCGAAAAATCAAATAACGTTCGGAAAGATCACGGCCGGGTGGAACGGCGCGAATACCGACTTTTGACCGATATTTCATGGTATCAGAATGATGAAAAGACTGTATTTACGCGATATTTTATCACATCGCTGACAGATATTCATGAATTTGCATACGCAGTTCGCAAGCACCGGTCGATCGAGAATCAACTGCATTGGTGCCTTGACGTCATCTTCCGCGAGGATGCCGCGCGAGCGCGAAAGGACAATTCACCATTGAATATGAATGTCCTTCGCAAAACCGCATTAAGCCTTGTGACTCAAGCGCAATATGGGCGCATCAGCAAGAAAAAGCTTATGTTCAAAGCCGCTCTCAATCCTGATATCCTCCTCAGTATCATTTTCTCTGCGAAAAAGTAAATGCTGTTGCCGTGTTTTTTTGTCCGGCGTCCCCTCATAAATTTTGCATTGGTCAGTTGCATACCGATTTTGAACGCAGGGACAAAATCAGCCTTGGCGAGAAAACTGCCCGCCAAGGCTACACTTAAGGCGCCGCCGCGTTTTACATTCGACGACCGTTTTTCAATTTTTCGCCCCGCTTAAAAGGCGGGATCGTGCATTCAAGGTCACATACCATTTTCGTCCGACGACCGGAGCGCGCCTTCTTGCCACTCGTCATTATACGAGAGCAGCGGCGCCACATCTTTCTTTTTGATCTTCCGATCCACATAGTTGGCCGTCACTTTGAATACCAAAGGTAACAGCGCCAGAACGCCGATCAGGTTGGGGATCATCATCAATCCATTGAACGTATCGGAAAGATTCCATGCCAATCCGCCATCCATGACCGCGCCGGATACCATCATCAATACAAAAATCATTTTGTATATTTTGACTCCCGTGCGACCAAATAAGTATTCTACCGATTTCGACCCGTATTGCGACCACCCGAGAACCGTAGTAAACGCAAAGAACAGCATGGCAACGGCGACAAACCACGTGCCGGGCGCGCCAAAATAGTTTCCAAATGCCTGCGAAACCAGCGTGTCCCCGTTGGCGCCGGCCGCCGGCGCTCCCGTGTTCAAATCAATAAATCCGGTGGAGAGCACAACGATCGCCGTCATGGTGCAAACCACGAACGTGTCGAAAAACACTTCAAATATTCCCCACATACCTTGCTTAACCGGTTCTTTCACGTTGGAGGAGGAATGAACCAAGACCGAAGATCCAAGACCCGCTTCGTTGGAAAACACGCCGCGCTTGAATCCTTGCGTCATGGTTTTTTTGATCAAAATTCCGACTCCGCCGCCCAAAAATGCCGCAGGCGTGAAAGCAAATTTGAAAATAGCGACAAACATCGCGCCGACCTGCGAGAGGTTCATCCCGAAAATAATCAAGCAACCGATGACGTATGCGATCGCCATGAACGGAACCACAATTTCCGCAAAACGAGCAATCCGCTGCAATCCGCCGAGAATAATCATCGCGCCGACCGCCATGAGCACCAATCCGATGATCAAATGGATGATATCAATTTCCGTGCCGGGAATGGTACCGAGCGTCGCTTGGGAGAAAAAGGCAGCGTCCATATTCAGCACGATTTTGTTGATCTGAGCCATGTTTCCGATGCCAAACGAAGCAAGGATGGCAAAGGCGGAAAACAGCACCGCCAGAACATTGGCAACCGGACGAAGCCACTTCACGCCGTAACGCTTCCCCAATCCGTCCCTCAGATAATACATGGGGCCGCCGGACCATTCTCCGTCCGCATTTTTGCGTCGATAGTATATTCCGAGCAAATTTTCGGAAAAATTGGTCATCATGCCGAAAAACGCGGCAAACCACATCCAGAACACGGCACCGGGTCCACCCGTGACGATCGCAGCGGCAACGCCGGCGATGTTGCCCGTTCCCACCGTAGCAGCCAGCGCGGCGCACAATGCCTGAAATTGAGAAATACTCTTTTGGTCCGTTTTTTCGTGCTGCTGCTCCCCTTACGAAAAACGCTGGCAATGGTCTGCGTCCACCAATGTTTCAGATGGCTGATTTGAAAAAACTTCGTCCCGGCAGTGAGTAAAATACCGGTTCCGATCAGCAAAAGCAAACCGGGTAGTCCCCAGAC
Organism: uncultured Lachnospiraceae bacterium; assembly: GCA_964507155.1. GTDB lineage: Bacteria > Bacillota > Clostridia > Oscillospirales > CAG-272 > SIG644. Next base: position 2,959 of record CAZDOX010000082.1, on the reverse strand, counting down.
CGCTTGATTGATCGCGTCGTTAACGGCAGCCACCGTGTCTAAAAATTTGTCCATGTGTTTTTTGTTTCCTTTCTTTGCTCCCGAGCAACTCTTTGATGTTGTCATTTGTTATGTTGTATTTGGCCTTTGGATTCCGGTGCGCCTTGCCGAGCAAAAAAGCATAAACAAAAAGCAGACCGCGTATCGCGTCTGCTCATGCAACAAATGAAACCCCAATTACCATCGCGGATATCTTTGTCCTTTTGCCTGAGAGTTTGCGTCTTGACGCTTGCACCTTCGGCCCCCGTTTGACGCGGGCGTCTCCAAAGTTCTGTCCACATTCAGTCTTCATCCCGCAAAGGGGACACCACAAAGCGTTACTCGTTCGGCGGCATTTGCCATTTCCTGAATGTATCATACAGAATATTCAATTATACAACCATATCCCCATATCATCGCCGCGCAGCCAACAAAGTATGCGACCACATTTTGTTCGCACAAATGTTACGCCGCAAACTGCATTTGGCGCGTTTTTTCAAACTTTTTGAGAATTTCGCCTCGCGAAATTCTCAAAACGCGGCTATGCTTTGCTCGCACACATTATACGCCGCATGCCGCGCTTTGATTGTCACTTCCTATGGGAGAATTTCGCCTCGCGAAATTCTCAAAACGCGGCTATGCTTTGCTCGCACACATTATACGCCGCATGCCGCGCTTTGATTGTCACTTCCTATGGGAGAATTTCGCTTCGCGAAATTCTCAAAACGCGGCTATGCTTTGCTCGCACACATTATATGCCGCGTATATTATACCACAAATTCAGGAAAAGTCAAGGAAAACGAATAAAAATTAAATTTTTAACGAAAAAAGTCAAAAAAGCCGACCGAGTTGATCGCTATCATTCCATCAAGCGACAAGCTGCTTGGCATCCTCTGCCGTCGCCGAGCGAACGGTTAAATTTTCGTGTTGCAATTTCATAACGATAACTCCTTTGCGTAAATATAACTGTCAAATTGTGTCGTCATATTGTATTTTTGAAACGTGCTTTTTCTCTTTACCGTGAATCCGAATTTTTGCAACAGCCGATTCGACGGCAGATTGTCCACAGCCACCTCCGCCGTCACTTGAGCTGCCCCCTGCTGCTCCAGCCATTTCAGAAGAAGCGCAACAATCTCGCTTCCAAGCCCCTGCCGCCAGCGACTCTTGTGCACGCAGTAACCAATGTCGTATTTTCCATCTGCCGTCGGAAATATCCCAGCCGAACCGATCGGATCACCATCTTTTATCGATTCCACCACAAGATAATATCCGTCCTTGCTGTTTTCCAAATCATCCAAAGCATGTTGATACATGTCATTGACATATTCCAAAGTCGGATCGGACAAGTATTTTCCGTTTTCTTCATCCAGCCACATCTCCGTCAGAAACGGGAGATCGGATTTTTTGTAATTGCGGATGGCCGTGCGCTCACCCACTAACGGCTCGGCTAATTTCATTTCAATCTCCATTCTGCCGCTCGGCGGCAAAAATTTCACCTATGTCGCTTGCGACAAAAACGGGATGGGTCCCGTTTTTTAGGTAAATTTCATGCGCGAAACATTTTTTGATTTTGACTCATGGAACTTTCACGCTATCTTTTCTTCAAAAGCTGCGATATTGTATAAAGATTATACCGCTCCTTGGAAAAAAAGTCAATAGAAAAAATTGAAAACAACGGTAAAAGTCCGGCGACGCAGCATCTTTCACATAAAAGGCGTTAAAAAACCGTACTCTATTTTTATTTGATCACACCAAACTTAGATATGCATAAGATTTTTGTATGTGGGTGCGTCAAGGGTATCTGCCAAAAACTCGGAAAAAGACTTGACATAACCAAAATAACCTGCTATAATGAACTGACCATGATATTACATCGGATCTATGAAAGGAAATTGTCTATGTCATTGACCAATAATCTCAAGCGTTTGGAACAGGTTCGCGCCTCCAACCGCTATGCCGAGCGCATTTATGCCGAGCTGTTGTACTTATATCACTTAAATCGCGCCAAGCAGCTGGGGTGGGAGAAAAAACTCTCCGCCGCTACCGCTTATCTGTGCGATTGTTTGGACATCAACGGCGCACTGGTTCGCGAAGATTGCGATAATGTGGAAAAAGTTTTGGAAGATTGCTCTGCCGAAGCCAAATCGTTGACCATCCATTGCGTTGCCCACGCACATATTGATATGAACTGGACGTGGGGGTACATGGAAACCGTCTCCATCGCTACGGAAACATTCCGCACCATGCTGGATTTGATGCGCGATTATCCGGACTACACTTTCTCTCAATCTCAAGCTGCCGTGTATGAAATCGTGGAAAAGCACGATCCGGCGCTGCTGGAAGAAATTAAGCAGCGGGTTCACGAGGGACGCTGGGAACTGGCAGCCACCTCTTGGGTGGAAAACGATAAAAACATGCCAAACGGGGAATCCCTTGCCAGACACATTTTATATACCAAAGAATATTTATCTTCCTTATTTGATATTTCCCCTGATTCGCTTCGTTTGGACTATGAACCGGACACATTCGGTCACAGCGCCAATGTTCCGGAAATTTTGCAGCAGGGCGGCGTCGATTATTACTATCACTGCCGCGGATGTCAACCGCGCGGCCCTTACCGCTGGCGCGCGCCGTCCGGAAAAGAAGTCATCGCTTACAGCGATCCGACATGGTATCAAGGCCCGCTGGACATCACCTGCTTTGCCACATTCCCTCAATTCGGCGCAAAGATGGCAGACGGCACGCTCACGGAATTTCTCAAAGTTTACGGCGTCGGCGACCATGGCGGCGGACCGACCAGACGTGATTTGGAAAAAATGCTGGACGCGATGTCTTGGCCCCTTTACCCGACTTTGAAATTCAGCCGTTATGACGCGTTTTACGCCTATCTGGAATCGGTGCGTGACCGTCTTCCCGTATACGATGGTGAGTTAAATTATGT
>CAZDOX010000081.1:0-5716 GCA_964507155.1 uncultured Lachnospiraceae bacterium | reverse complement strand
ATAATATACGGTGGGCATTTTGCTCGGTGCTCGCAAATTTTTACCATTCGAAAGAAATAGTATGATCATAGGGAGGCTGTATCGATGGAATCTTTCAACATGTCTCAAATGCGCGCATGTTATCAAAGCAGCGACGCCGTTGCGCATCCGATCAGTGCGGCAGTGCAACGCGCACGGGAACAACAAAGACCGATCGTTGTGCTGGGATATGGGATTTCCAATCGACCGTTGGTGGATATTTTGCTGAAACTTCAGTTGTCGGTGCTCGTCTATGATCAAACGCCGACAGAACAATTGGTCGGCGCGGCTGACGCGGCGTCCAAAGGGGCGGAATTTTGCCATGCGCACCAAACGTGGCTGGAGAAGAACCCGTCGCTGATTTTCCGCTCTCCCGGGATCCGCCCGGATTTGCCGGAGATTCTTCAAGCGGTGCGTCAAGGCGCCGTCTTGGGCAGCGAAATGGAATGGCTGCTGGAGCGTACCGATGCCACCGTTCTTGCCATTACCGGATCGGACGGAAAAAGTACCACCACGACCATGACCGCGCAAATGTTGCAAAAGCAATGCGAAAAACAAGGGGTGGGCAAGGTCTTTGTCGGCGGTAATCTCGGCACTCCGCTCTTGCCCTTGTTGCCATATATGACCAATCAAGATTTCGTCGTGGTGGAATTGTCCAGTTTTCAGTTGGCAACACCCATGCGAACGCCGAAAAGAGCCGCCATCACCAACATCACGCCCAATCATTTGAACTGGCACCTCGACATGGAGGAATATATCGCAGCGAAACGCCATATTTGTTCATGCGAACAAAAAACGCATTTGGTGACCAACAGCGGGAACGAGATTACCTGCCGTATCGCGGAGCAATATCATCGGCAAGAAGGAAAGGTCACACTCTTTTCCGGGAATAGCGACACGATTCCAAGTTGGGCAAGGCAAACGGTTTGTTGTATCGACGGTGTTGTGACGATCACGCGAGAGGACGGCACGCGGGAACCTATACTGCCCGCAAAAGAAATCTTGCTGCCGGGAAATCACAATAGGGAAAATTTCATGACCGCCTGCGCGATGACGGACGGCTATGTTTCTCCCGACGTCATGGCAACGGTGGGACGTACGTTTGGCGGCGTGGAGCACCGTCTGGAGAAAGTCCGAACGCTTCGTGGCATTACGTATTACAACAGTTCGATCGATTCTTCACCGACCAGAACGGCAGCCGCTCTGTCTGCCCTGCCGCCGCGATCCTGCGTGGTGATTTGCGGCGGATATGATAAGCACATTCCTTTCGCCCCGTTGGCGCAAGTGCTGTGTGATCGAGCCGGCGCGGTTGTGCTGACCGGCGCGACGCGCGATAAAATTTTGGCGGCGCTGCAAGCGTGCGACGACTATGACCCGTCGGTGTTGACGGTGGAAATTTGTCCGGAGTTTGAAGCGGCGGTTTCTTGTGCGTCCGCACTGGCGGAGCAGGGAAAGGGAAGCTGTGTTTTGCTGTCGCCGGCATGCGCAAGTTTTGACGCCTTTGTCAATTTTGAAGCGAGAGGTCGTGCGTTTAAACAACAAGTCATGGCGATGACGTAAGTCGGACGGATCAAAACCGATAACGCAAATCAACAAAGAAAAAAGAAAAAGGAGCAAAAACAGAAATATGAACTATCGTCAACAAACAGAAAGAAAAACAGCAAGGCAATTGCGCTCGCAAGGCATCATGTCGTTGCGCGGAAAATGGGGCATGGCAATCTTAGCCATGCTGATCGCGGGAGTGTTGGGGGCTCGGCTGTCTATGGGCGGCGGCGGAGGAATGGTCGTTTCTTTTGAAGTTCGGGATTTTTTGCCCGATTGGAATCTCGTCCAAAGTGTAGATGAATTGGGTGCGTATATCAAAGACGCGATCGCCTTTGTCAACTATAGTTTGGCGACGCCGCTGAATCTGATGTTTACATGGATTACAGCATTAGGTTCGTTGGTATTCACTCTTTTTGTCGGAACAGCGTTGCGAATCGGACATTTGCGCTTTCGTTTGCATATGATCGATGGGGAAAGGGCAGATCTTGCCAAAGTTTTTTCCGGCTTTGATCGCAGTTATCTTCCTGCCATCGGCTTGCGGCTGCTTCGGACGCTGTACTTATTTTTGTGGGGTTTGCCGTCGCTTTTGTTCTTGGGAATTGCAATTGCTGTGATGATTCTTTTCCTATTCGGCTTTGGCTATGATTTTTTGATCGTCAGCCTGCTTTCTCTGCTGTTTTGTCTCGCGTTTTCCATTCTTCCGATCATTGCTCAATATCGATATGCCATGTCGGATTACATTATGGCGGAAAATCCGAACGTAACGGTCAGCGGCGCTCTCAGAGAATCTGCCGCTATGATGCGCGGAAATAAATGGAGATTGTTTTGCCTGCAACTTTCTTTTATCGGATGGGATATTTTGTGCGCCATCCCGTGCGGACTCGGCTTTCTGTGGCTTTTCCCATACCAATTTCAGGCAGAAGCGGCGTTTTATCACGAAATATCCGGCAGAGAAGCCATTCGTGAAGCGGTGGTCGATATGAAAGAGCTGATGGAGCAGCTGTAAAGCGCAACGCCAATCATATGTGGTAAAGGTATGGTCAAATATATCCAAAATGAAATATATCCAAACGGAAAGGAATTTTTATCCAATGCAATATTCAGAAAAAATTAACAAGCTGGCAGCGGAAGCGGAAGCTGCGCTGGCCGAACATTTCGCCGAGATCGATCGAATTTCTTATGAAAATACGGCACGCGTGATGGATTTGTTCCGCGAATTTCGCGTGTCCGATACGATGTTTGGCAGCACCTCAGGCTATGGTTACGATGATCGCGGTCGCGATACGCTGGACGCGATCTTTGCACGGGTAATGGGCGCTGAAGCCGCTTTTGCCCGCCAGCAGATCGTCAGCGGAACTCAAGCGTTGACCATCGGTTTGTTCGGACTTCTTCGCCCGGGGGATGTGATGCTGTCCATCGCGGGAAAACCCTACGATACGTTGGAAGAGGTGATCGGAATCGCCGGGGAAGACGGCAACGGTTCGCTCAAAGATTTTGGCGTGGAATATCGTCAGATTGAATTGAACGAGCAAGGTACGTTCGATTACCCCGCGATTGAAGCGGGGATTCGTGCCGCCATGCCGCGCCTAAAAATGATTTTTATTCAACGCTCCAAAGGGTATCTCAATCGCCGCACGTTGACGGTAGATGAAATCGGGGAGCTTTGTACCTTTGCCAAACGATTGGCGCCGGACGCCTATATTGTCGTGGACAATTGCTATGGCGAGTTTACGGAAGAAAAAGAGCCTTGTGCCGTTGGTGCGGATATGGTCATCGGTTCGTTGATTAAAAATCCGGGCGGCGGTATGGCGGAAACCGGAGGGTATATTGCCGGAACCAAGCGCGCCGTGGAGTTGGCAAGCTACCGATTGACTTCGGTGGGGTGCGGCGCTGAGGTCGGCGCATCAATGGGGCAAAATAAAATGATGTACAAAGGATTGTTTTATGCTCCGCATACCGTGGCGCAGGCAGTTAAGAGCGCACATTTGGTTGCTTATATTTTTGAAAAGCTGGGATGTCGCGTGGAACCGCGGTGGGATGAGCGCCGCTCCGATATCATTCAAACGGTGATTACCGGAAGCAAAGAAGGACTTTGCGCATTTTGTCGCGGAATTCAAGCGGGCTCTCCGGTTGACTCTTTTGTCACACCCGAGCCATGGGACATGCCGGGGTATACCAGTCCCGTGATTATGGCAGCCGGTGCGTTCACGCAAGGGTCGTCCATCGAAATGAGCGCGGACGGTCCGTTGCGCCCGCCGTATACGGCATACTTCCAGGGCGGATTGACCTATGAAAGCGCCAAAATAGGGATTCTTGCCGCCGCGCAGCAAATGCTCGACGCGTCGGACGCCGATTAAATTCACCCAAGACAGAATCAAGACAGACTCAAGACAGAACGGAGAAAAAACATACGACATGAAACTATACATACAGCAGGAATGGTTATCCTTCCACGATCGTTCGCTGATTTACGATGAAGCGAACAATCCTTGCTATTACTCTTTTGCACCTCTGGCTTCCATCGGAAAAAAGCTGACCATTTGCGATATGCAGGATAACCCTCTTGCGACCATTCGTCAAAAAATATTCTCCTTTTTGCCGACCTATTACGTGGAAATTAACGGGGAAGTTCACGCGAAAATTGTCAAGCAATTTACCTTTTTTCGCCATGAGTACGCCATAGAGGGTCTTGGTTGGACGGTGTATGGGGATATGTTTGCTCATGACTATGAATTTTACAGCGGAGAGCGCTCCATCGCCAAAGTTTCAAAAGCGTGGTTCACGTGGGGCGATGCTTATGAAATCGACATTACGCCCGAGGCACCGATTGTTACGGTTTTGGCGGTGGTGCTGGTCATCGACGCTTGTCTGGATGCATAGTCCGATTAATCCGTTTCTCGCTTGCCAAAAGATACGAATTGTTTACAAAACGGCTGAACTTTTGACATCCTTTTGTTGTATCATAAACGGTAAATCGAATATAAAAATTGCAGAAAGAATAGGTTTCACGAATGCTTAGCGTGAAAATTGAATGATTCAAAAAGAGAAAGAATACCTATTTCACGCGTAGCAATTTGTGCCGCCGCATGGCGGCGGAATGGAGATTGTATGAATAAAAATTCCTTTACTGTGTTTTGTCGTGTGCTGGGGGCATTCCTTTGCTTGTCGCTTCTTTTGGGAATGTGTGCATGTGCCGCACCGACAGATGAAGAAGAAAATCCCCCCGATCAAATGCGTTGTGCATCGGCACCCGGCGTTCTTTATCGCTTGTTTTTGCCCGCCGATTGGAACTTAACCACGGACGCGGGTTTTTCCGGCGGATATTATTCCATGGATGATTCGGCAACCATCACGGCAGCCACCTATGAAAAGGAAATGTCGACGGTGACGACGGAAATTTTCTGGAATACCGTGATGCAGCCACAGCTGGACGACTTTTTCGGCGGAGATTTGGTTGTTGAGCAGGATGATCCGGTGCCAACCACGCTGGGACAACTCATTAACGAAGATACGGATCAAGAAATCGACTATCGGACCCCTGCTTTAGCCGTTCGCTATTCCGGTATTTTGGGTCATTTGGAATATCGCGGCATGGCAGTGCTTGCCGAATTCGATGAGGAGATACTGGTATTGACTTATCATGCGCGCGCCGATGTCTATGACACGTATTTGAGCGCGATGGAAGCTGCCGTGACCAATTTCCGCTGGCTAGGCACGCCTTATGTCCCGGCAGAACCGGTGTATACCGTAGATGAAAATGCCGACGCGCCCGCGGGGATGAAGTTGGCATCCAATGACGACGTTGCCTATCGTTTTTATATTCCGAATACTTGGGAATGTGATACAAAACTGCCCACGTCCGCGGCGTATTACCCGTCCGATCGTTCCAATGTGACGGTGACCGTCTATATGCCGGAGGAAGATTCTTTGACTGCCGAAGAGTATTGGGATATGTGCTTGGCGGACTTGCAGGGCGAGCATGAGGAGGAAGCGATCATTCGTCAAATGGAAGTGATATCGGACACGGTGGGAGAACTGGACGGTCGCCCGGCACATACCTATGTGTACCGCGGCTGCGTAGCGGGAAACACCTATCGTTTTTCACAGCCGACTGCGGCACCTCGCGGGATGCTCTATACCCTAACGTATACAG
>CAZDOX010000080.1:0-5730 GCA_964507155.1 uncultured Lachnospiraceae bacterium | reverse complement strand
AGAACGGTGTCGTTCCCGAAGGCGCGAACCTGATGGCAAGCCGTGTCACGGCAGGAACCGTCTTTGATACCGCAAAGGAAAAGATGGCAACCTTGTCGGAGAATTATGAGGTGTTCACTATCAAGATGATCAACGCCGATGGCAGCGAGGTATCTCTTTCGGGCGCGATCAATCTCTACTTGCAGGCAAAATCCACCTTTGACCGCACGAGGGTCGTGGTGTATCACATGGCAGAGGACGGAACGCTGACCGAGCTTGATTGCAACGGCTACGGCAGATACGTGACATTTGATACCGATCAAACCGGTACGTTTATCATCTGCATTCCGGGTATTGCTTTCGTGATGCCGATGTGGGGTTACGCACTGATTTGCGTTGGAGCAGTTGTTCTGATCTCGGGTGGCATAACGGCAATCGTGATCGCAAAGAAGCGTAAGAAAAAACAGAATCGGGCAAGCGTACCCACCGAAAACGAGTGATCTCATTTCCGGCGATAAAGCTAAGGCGGTGGACTTTCAAGGTTCACCGCCGTTTTGCAATAATGAAAACAGAATGGGAGGCAATATTGTAAGACATAAGGAATCGGAAGAAATGTATATTGAAACGATACTGCTTTTTCAACAAAATGCGGAATATGTCCGCTCTGTGGATATTGCCACCGAGCCGGGTTATTCAAAGGCAAGCATATCTCGCGCGATGAAGATATGGACGTGTCAGCAAGAGAAAGCTCATGTTTAAGGCTGCTCTCAATCCCGAGGCCCTTTTCGACATCCTTTTCGCGACGAAAAAGTCAATGCTGTTGCCCTGCCCGTGTCCAATATTTTCCTTGACATTAACGATATTTTATGCTATAATGGCGGTGAAAAGTTGCGGCATGCCGTAGGTGGTCCATCGGCATGGCGTGCGGTCGAGCGTGGCTGAGGCGTTTGGCTTGGCTTTGGCAAAAAAAGAAAAGATAAGAGAGGAAATGACAAACATGGTATACTATTTGGCGGTCGATATCGGCGCGTCGGGCGGTCGACATGTGCTGGGTTATATTCAAGACGGTAAACTTTGTTTGGAAGAAGTCTATCGCTTTCCCAACGGCGTTGTGCGTGACGGGGATGTTTTGTGCTGGGACGTGGATCGGTTAAAACATCATCTGGTGTTAGGCTTGCAGCGATGCCGTGAAATCGGAAAAATCCCTTCCTATATGGGAATTGATACATGGGGCGTGGATTTCGTTTTGCTGGATGAAGATGATCGTTTGATCGGAAAACCCGTTGCTTACCGTGATCATCGAACCGATGGCATGGAAGCGGTTGTGTCGGCGATAGTTTCCGATGAGGAATTGTATGCGCGGACGGGAATCCAGAAAAACAAAATCAATACCGTCTATCAGCTGATGGCGCTCAAGCAAACGGCGCCGGAAGAGTTGCAGCGGGCGCGCACGTTGCTGATGATGCCGGATTATTTGCACTTCTTCTTGACGGGAAAACGCGCAACGGAGTACACCAACGCTTCGACTACGGGACTCCTTCGGGTGCAGGACGGCGATTGGGATCGTGAATTGCTGACGCGTCTGGGGTATCCGATCGACTGCTTCCTTACACCGCAGATGCCGGGGACCGTGCTGGGTTGTTTGCGCCAAGAATTGGCGGATCAATTGGGGTTTGATCTTCAAGTAATTCTGCCCGCGTCGCACGATACGGCGTCCGCCGTTCTGGCACTGCCTGTAACCGATCATGCGGATTCGATTGCCTACTTGAGCACGGGGACATGGTCTTTGATGGGCGTGGAACGGACGTCCCACGATACGAGCGAGGCCTCTCGCAAGGCGAATTTTACTCACGAAGGCGGTTACCAAAAGCGGTATCGTTATTTGAAAAATATTATGGGACTATGGATGATTCAATCCATCAAAAAGGAAAACGAAGATCGGTATGACTTTCCCACGCTGTCGCAAATGGCAAAAAGCGCGGGAGAGGTGCCGTGGCGTGTGAACGTCAACGACAGCGCTTTCCTTGCCCCGGATTGTATGACGGAGGCAGTATGGCGGGCATGCGGCAGAAGTTTGTCTTTGCCGCAGACGCTGGCGGTGGTTTATCACAGCTTGGCGGAAGCGTATCGCGACACGCTGAACGAACTGGAACACTGCACCGGACATTCGATTGACACGCTGTATATGATCGGCGGCGGGAGTCGCGACGCGTATTTGAACGAACTGACGGCACGCATCAGCGGAAGAGCGGTGTACACCGGGTTGGTGGAAGCAACGTCGACCGGAAATATTTTGTGCCAAATGCTTGGCAGCGGCGCGCTCTCCTCACTGACTAAGGCAAGACAATTGTGCGCGGCGTCTTTTCCCATGAAGCAAGTGAAAAATTGAAAAATGCAAATAAATAAAAGGAAGAGTAGACTATGGATCATTGGTATGAATATGCGAAACAATCCTATGCTTCGCTTGGCGTTGATACGGACGCGGCGATCGACAAATTGCTGACGATTCCGCTGTCCGTTCATTGTTGGCAAGGAGATGACGTGCACGGATTTGATTCGGACATGGCGCTGTCCGGCGGGATTCAGACCACGGGGAATTACCCCGGCAGAGCCACGACGCCCGATCAGCTGATGCAAGATTTTGATGTGGCACGCGCTCAAATCGGCGGCACGTTAAAGCTGAATTTGCATGCCAGCTATGCGATCATGGAAGACGGCGAGCAGGTAGACCGCGACGCCATTGAACCGCGGCACTTCGCTCCTTGGGTGGACTTTGCCAAAAAACGCGGGATGGGAATTGATTTTAATCCGACGTTTTTCTCACATCCCAAGGCAGCCGAGTTTACGCTGTCCTCACCGGATGAGGATATTCGCCGTTTTTGGGTGAACCACGGGCGCGCTTGCCTGCGCATTGCCGAATATTTTGCCACGGAAACCGGTATTCCGTGCGTGATGAATATCTGGATTCCCGACGGCTACAAAGACGTTCCCGCCGATCGAATCGGTCCGCGCATGCGATTTGCCAAATCCTTGGACGAAATTTTGGATATGCCGTACGACAAGAGCAAAGTGCAGGTCTGCTTGGAATCCAAGGTGTTTGGAATCGGCTTGGAATCTTATACGGTAGGCTCCGCGGAGTTTACGTTGTCTTATGCTGCCAAAAAAGGGATTATGCCGCTGATGGATAACGGGCACTATCACCCGACCGAGGTGGTTTCGGATAAAATTTCGGCATTGCTGCCGTTTTATTCCAAGATCGGCTTGCACATCACCCGCGCGGTGCGGTGGGATTCCGACCACGTGGTGCGCTTGGATGACGAAACGCGAGAGATCGCCAAGGAGATTGTCGCCGGCGGACGCGTGGATGATTTTGCAATTGCTCTGGATTATTTTGACGCGGGAATCAATCGCGTGGCGGCTTGGATCATCGGAGCGCGGAGCGTGCGCAAGGCACTGCTGGACGCTCTGCTGATGCCGCACGCAACATGGCGCGATTGGCAAAACGAGGGGCGCATGACCGAGCTGATGGTGGCGCAAGAAGAGTGGAAAACCATGCCGTTCGGCGCGGTCTGGGCGGAGTATTGCCGCCGCGCACAGGTGAAAGAAGACGGCGCATGGCTGCCGATCGTCCGGCAATACGAGAAAGACGTTCTCCTGAAACGTTAAGACGATCAAACAAAACCGAAAAACAATGATTGATGGGATAAAATGAAAGGATCATAACCATGAAAGTAACAGACGCACCGTTTCTTCGCTCATTCGTACAGATGGCAGATGACGGCTATCATAACGGGTATCACGAGCGGAACGGAGGAAATTTATCGTATCGTATGACCATAGAAGAAATGTATTCCGTGGTTCACGAAATGAAAACCGATCGCCCTTGGATGGACATAGGCGCCGAGGTGCCGGAACTGGCAGGGGAGTTCTTCCTTGTGACCGGAACGGGAAGATTTTTCCGCCATGTCAAGGACGACACGGAAAATACATGCGGGATTATTGAAATCGACACGACGGGAAAACAGTATCGCATTTTGTGGGGATTTGCCGACGGCGGACGCCCCACCAGCGAATTGCCGACCCATCTGCTCAATCACCAAGTGAAAAAGAAATTGACCGATGGCAAGCATCGCGTCATTTATCACTGCCACCCGGAAAACGTCATTGCGCTGACCTTTGTGCTTCCGCTGACCGACGCGGCGTTTACCAAGGAAATTTGGCAGACGATGACCGAGTGCCCCGTGATCTTCCCGAGCGGAATCGGCGTGCTGCCGTGGATGGTCTGCGGTTCGGACGAAATCGGCTTGGCAACGGCGGAAAAAATGAAAGATTACGACGCGGTGATTTGGGCGCACCATGGAATATTTGTTTCCGGCGATACGTTTGACAACACGTTTGGACTGTGTCATACGATTGAAAAAGCTGCGTCCGTTGCGGTGAAAATTCGCTCCATGCAACCCACCAGACGGCAGACGATCACGCGTCCCATGTTGGAAGCGCTGGCAAAGGCGTTTCATATCCATTTAACCGAGCGTTTCTTGCGCTGACGGATCGGAGAAAAAATGTGCTGATGGAAAGTTTGTGATTTTTATGCCAAGCGGCGGCTCTATTTCCGCTTTGCGGAAAACACACAAACTTTCTTTTGATTGGAAAGAGCATGATAATAATTGGATTGGAAGGAGCATTGTAATAAATGGTGAAACCGAATATATGGGGAAAGGGCGCGCTGTTTTGCTATTCCGGATGGGACGGAGAGTGCGTTCCGCCCCGCGCTATGTGCGGACGTTTGCTCGGCGATTTTATCGGCGTGGATTTTGATGATCACGACGTTCAGTTGGTCATGAGAGTGCGTCGCGTGCGCGATTGGCGCTTTGACGCGGTGGCGTCGGACCTGATCGCCGGACAACTGGACGGCGGGCAAGAATTTTGCATGGTGTTCGCCGCGCAAAACGTGGTGCTCGGCCGATGCCCCACCGACCGTATGACCCCCGTCCTCCATGGGGATTTGTTGGAAAAGCAGCAACATCCCTCCTGCGTGGTTTACGCCAAACGCGGCGCGGCGTATGCGCTGGCACTTTTGGCGTCGGAGAAAAACGAAACGCGCTTTGCGCTGGTGCGCGAGCAAAATCCCGATGACGCGGCGCAGCTCGCGCTGCAATGGGCAAACGACGGCGATGTTGCTGCCGTAAAGGCGCGGTGCGAAGCGTATTTTGACCGTCTGCCCACACCGCTTGCGGAACGCGCGGGGGCGGAGAGCACTTTGGCAAAATGCTATTCCGTCCTGAAATCGCAAGTGTATACGCCGTATGGCCGTTTCGCGCAGCGCTGGACGACGCCGGATCGGTTGCCGCATCGCCATTTGTGGCTGTGGGATTCGGTGTTTCATTCGTTTGGCAACGTGTACGTGGATCCGCAGCTGGCAAAAGATTCGCTGCTGTCGGTGCTGGACGGACAGCGAGAGGACGGATTTGTTCCGCACATGATTTTACCGGACATGGTGAGCGACGTCACGCAACCGCCGGTGCTGGCGTGGGGATTTTTGACCCTTTACGAGCGAATCGGAGAGCAAGACTTGCTGAGAAGCGTGTGGGAATCGCTCAGGCGATATTTGGCATGGAACGAACAACATCGTGCCGGCAGCGTGGACGGTTTGTTTTCTTGGTTTGTGGATCCGAACGATCCCAACTGCCGCTGCGGCGAGAGCGGAATGGACAATTCTCCTCGGTTTGATGGCGAGCGCCACCTGAATTG
>CAZDOX010000079.1:0-5735 GCA_964507155.1 uncultured Lachnospiraceae bacterium | reverse complement strand
TGCGTCAATCCCAATTCATCCAGCACAAACATGCTGATATCCGGCACCGCTTGTCCGCTGTAATGCGCTTGTCTTGCGGTCTCATCGGGATAAAGCAAACTGAAATTTTCCAAATTCATGGTTAAGCCACTTCCTTTCCGTCCGAAAAGCAATTTCTTCTTCAGACTTATGACATCTCTTCCCTTTCCGGCAACGGCACCGACGGGTCATTGATCCGACAAACATCAAACGGCGTTGTTTGGTAAACAAAATAATTCAGCCAATTGGAATACAGCAAATTGGCATGCGCCCGCCAACGAACGATCGGCTCGCGCGTCGGGTCATCCTGCGGATAATAATTTTCCGGCACGTGGATGGGTTTTCCCTGCGACACGTCGCGCAAATATTCCGCCTGAAGCGTCAACGCGTCGTACTCGGAATGCCCGGTAATAAAAATCTGCTTTCCCTTTTTTGTCATAACCGCATAAATTCCCGCTTGCTCCGAGGACGCCAGAATGTGCAGTTCCGGATGCGCTTCAATCTCCCTGCGGCACACCGACGTGTGGCGGGAATGAGGAACATAAAACACGTCATCAAAGCCACGGAATAAAATCGATCGTTTATACTCCACCGTGTGGGGAAAAACGCCGAACATTTTTTCATCGAGCGGCACTTTTTGCACGCCGAAATGATAATACAGCGCCGCTTGCGCGCCCCAGCAAATGTGAAACGTCGAATGAACGTGCGTTTTGCTCCACTCCATGATGGTACAAAGCTCGTCCCAATACTCCACTTCCTCAAACGCCAAATGTTCCACCGGCGCGCCGGTGATAATCATGCCGTCGAAATACTGCTCGCAAACATCCGAGAATGTTTTGTAAAAGGCAAGCAAATGATCCTCCGGCGTGTTTTTGGATTGATGCGTACTGGTTCGAATCAAGGTCAAATCCACCTGCAACGGCGTGTTGCCGAGCAGACGGGAGAGCTGCGTCTCCGTTTCGATTTTTTTCGGCATCAGATTGAGAATCAAAATTCTCAGCGGGCGAATATCTTGCGAAGTCGCACGCGTTTCGGTCATCACAAAAATATTTTCATTCTGCAACGTTTTTACCGCAGGCAGGTCGTTGGGTATTTTTATCGGCATAATAGCTTTCCTCTCCGGATATAATCATACGGCAGCGCAAATTCTCCCCCCATCCCGCGTCTTTTGGCAAAGACAAAGGATCGGCGAGAAACTTGCGCTGCTTGTGCTTGTGCTCTGTTATAAAGTATTCAAAGCGGCGTTCAAATCCGCGATCAAGTCATCGGCACTTTCCAAACCGCAAGACAAGCGAATCAAATCGCCGGGGACGCCGGCGCGGATCAGCTCTTCCTCGTTCATCTGACGGTGCGTCGAGCTTGCCGGGTGCAAGCAGCAAGAACGTGCGTCCGCCACGTGCGTTTCGATATTGACCACGGTCAAGTGCTTCATCACTGCTTCGGCAGCGGCACGGCCGCCCTTAACACCGAAGCTGACCACGCCGCAGCTGCCGTTCGGCAAATACTTTTGTGCCAAGGCGTGATAGCGATTGGAGGGCAAGTCGGGATAATTGACCCAGGCAACCTGCGGATGATTTTCCAAAAATTCCGCCACCTTGCGCGCCGTTTGGCAGTGACGCTGCATACGAACATGCAAACTTTCCAACCCAAGGTTTAAAATATATGCGCTCATCGGGGATTGGCAGGCGCCGAAATCACGCATCAGTTGCGCGGTTGCCTTGGTAATGTAAGCGCCCTTTCCGAATTTTTCCGTATATACAATGCCGTGGTAGCTCTCATCCGGCGTGCACAACCCCGGGAACTTTTCGGCATGAGCCATCCAATCAAAGTTGCCGGAATCCACGATACAGCCGCCGACGGCAGAGCCGTGACCGTCCATATACTTGGTGGTCGAATGGGTAACAATATCGGCGCCCCATTCCATCGGGCGACAATTGATCGGCGTGGCAAACGTATTATCGATAATCAGCGGCACGCCGTGTGCATGCGCCGCTTTGGCAAATTTTTCAATATCCAGTACATTCAACGCGGGATTGGCAATGGTCTCCCCGAACACCGCTTTGGTATTGGGACGAAAAGCCGCGTTCAATTCTTCATCGGAGCAATCGGGATCCACAAAGGTAAATTCGATGCCCATTTTTTTCATTGTGACGGCAAACAAATTATACGTGCCGCCGTAAATGGAAGAAGAGGAAACAACATGATCACCGCAGGATGCTATGTTGAACACGGAAAAGAACGAAGCTGCTTGTCCGGAGGACAGCAACATCGCGGCAACGCCCCCCTCCAACTCGCAAATTTTCGCTGCAACAGTATCGCAAGTCGGATTTTGCAACCGAGAGTAGAAATAGCCGGATGCTTCCAGATCAAACAGATTTCCCATATCTTCACTGGTATTGTATTTGAACGTGGTACTTTGAATGATCGGAATTTGTCTGGGTTCGCCGTTCCCGGGGGTATAGCCGCCTTGGATGCATAAAGTTTCCATAGATTTTTTGTTCATCGAATCAGATCCTTTCTGTTTTAACACAATGTAGAGTCATCGGTACAATACATCTTCTACATCAGTGTAACAGTATAGCATATTTTTTCCTTTTTGTCAAGAAAAAAACTCGTTTTTTCGCGCAAACTTACGCTCCAAAGCTTTTTGCTCGCAGATTATCCGATCACGCCATACCGAGAAGTCCCTTCATCACAGGCCAGGCGGCATCGGCGTAGAAACGGTGACCGCCCTCCCCCACTACCAGGGCACAATTGCCCGCTGCGTCAAAGGCATGATATAGTCTCTCGATGATGTCAAACGTCTCACGAACGCCGTGAATGGGGAAAATGCTGTCCTCCTTGCCACAGACTACGACCAGCTTTTTCGGCGCGATCATCACTGCCAGGTCGCCCATATCAAAGTAGCGAGCGATACCGTGCACGTAATTGCAGGTGCAGTGATGGGTGACCGCAATAGAGTCGTGGTAGGTGCAAACCGCGCAGGAGGGCATAAAGCCATCGAAACGGTGCTCCAGACAAGCGGCATAGTAGGTGACGGTTCCTCCGCCCGAATTGCCCATGAGTACCGAACCTTTCATGGTGATGAGATCGCCGAAATGAGCCTCCACGGCATCCACCACGCGCATAACGTCCCAGACCCGTTCCCCAATGAGGGTGCGCCCCAGAAGCATAGCCGTCATGGCAGGGCGCTCACAAGCGGGGCCCCGATCGGTGCCGCCGCAGAGACCAAACCCTCGCTGCTCGATAGCCAGCGCGGCGAAACCCTCGTTTACGGCGCGAACACAAAAATCTCGATCTCCGTCCGAGATCGTGGCCTCGTCGCCCTCGTATTTGGGGAGTCCCAGGGAGATATGAGAACCCTTGGAGTGCCCTTGAAGGCAGACGCATAGGGGAAGCTTTCCTATTTGGCTTTTGGGCATGAGAAGGTCACAATGGGTGAAATCCCCCTCCTCGGTCCGGAGAGTGAAGTGGATATGACGGTGACCGTGAAGCTCATCCTCGGCGGTAATCTCAAAGATAGGCTCGCAGAGGGTGAAAGTATCCAGACCCAGGAGTTCGGTGAGCTTAGCGGTACAAGCCTCGCGCTGGGCGTCGATGGAGATGACGCCATCCCAGCGAAGCGCGGGAGTAAGGGCGGCAGAAAGACCGATGTGATGGGACAGAGGGAGAGTGTTCATGTTTTTTCTCCTTTGCATATAATTTTTAGCCGATGGTAAAATGGTCATAAGTCTGAAAAACGGGGCGTTTATCAGACGCGTTTTTGTGCCTTGGCGATCTGAACCATCGCCATTTCGTCAAAACCGAAACCGGCAAAAAAACTGCCGTATGATTCGGAAAAGCATGGTCATAAATATGGACAAGCTTAATTATACACTAAAGGCCGAAGAAATGCAAGAGATAAAAAATAAAAGAAAAGATTCACGGGCATCGAAAAACTCGTTTTTTCGCGCAAAGGCGCCGAAATTTCCCGATCTTAACGTAGCGCAAGACTTCGAATTTTGTTCTTTTTTGTTTTTGATATTGACAAAAAGGAAATAACGGTATATAATTATACTTGTAAAGTTGTGCGCACCGACAACCGCCGCCCGGCGTTTTGCGCGGTCAATGACACGTAAGAGCGCGCACAAAGATCAAGAAAGGTACGGTTTTATCCATCATGAGTACAATGTCCACCGAAACAAAAACAAAAATGGCAACCCGCGACGGCTACGGCAGAGCGCTTTGTGAGCTGGGAGAGGAAAACGACTTCGTTGTGCTTTGCGCCGATTTGTCCGATTCTGTCCGCACGGCGTGGTTTCAAGAAAAATTCCCGGAAAGATTTATTGAATGTGGCATCGCCGAAGCAAACATGATGTCCATTGCCGCAGGAATCGCCACAACGGGGAAAGTCGCCATCGCTTCCACCGATGCGATGTTTTCGGCAGGACGCGCATATGAACAAATTCGCAACTCTATCGCATATCCCCATCTGAACGTAAAAATCGGCGCCACGCATGCCGGTCTGTCTGTCGGTGAGGACGGCGCCACGCACCAATGCTTGGAAGATATTGCTCTCATGCGCGTAATTCCCGGCATGACGGTTCTCTCCCCTTGCGACGGTCCGGAAGCCAAGCGCGCAACCAAAGCGGCTCTTGACATAGACGGTCCCGTCTACATTCGCATGGGACGGAGCGCGGTGGAAACCGTTTCGTCTCCCGATGTTCCCTTTGTTCCCGGAAAAGGCATTGTAATGGCTACGGGAAAAGACACGGTGATTCTGGCTACCGGCATTATGGTCGGTGAAGCGCTCAAAGCGCGCGAGCTGCTCGCCGCCGACGGGATCGACGCCGGGGTAATCAACATTCATACCATCAAACCGATGGATGACGCATTGCTCGCGGAAGTTGCTCAAAAGTATGATCACATTTTCACAGCGGAAGAACACTCCGTGATCGGCGGTCTGGGCGCCGCCGTCTTGGAATCAATCGCCGAGGCAACCCCGGTCAAGGTGACCCGCATCGGCGTTACCGATACATTCGGACGCAGCGGTACGGTTCCCGCCCTGTTGAGCGCATACGGTTTGGATTCGATTCACATCGCCGATCAAGTCAAACGCGCCCTGCGTGCGTAAACTTCCTATTAAAAAGAAAGGACAAGCTTTGTCGTGTATTTGAGCGACGGTTCTTGTCCTTTTTTCATGAAAATCATTATTATACCGATCCCAGCAACTCGCTGACGGTGACAAAATGAAATCCGCGCGCCAGCAAGGCGGGGATCATGGTGCGCAAAGCTTCCGTTGTGGTGCAAACCTTGCTGTGATAGTCGTGCATCAGTATAATATCCCCGGATTGAACCCGTTCCAGCACGTGTCGACTGATTTGCTCCGCCGGTGTGTGCGCCCAATCCAGCGTATCGATGTTCCATAAAATAATCTCATATTCCCGCTCCCGTGCGATGGTGCACAATTCTTCGTTCCAGTTTCCTTGCGGCGGGCGAAACAGTTTCGGACTGGTATCGGTAACTTGTTGAATGGCCGCTTCGCAACGCGCCAACTCTTTGCGCAAAACAGCACCGTTGTTATTTTGATTGGGGGAGATGTGCGTGTAGGTGTGATTTCCAATCTCATGCCCGCGTTCCGCCACTTCTCTTGCGGTATCCGGATAGTAAATCACATTCTCACCCACAAAGAAAAACGTGGCATGAATCCCGTACTCCGCCAATATCTCCAGTATTTC
>CAZDOX010000078.1:0-5766 GCA_964507155.1 uncultured Lachnospiraceae bacterium | reverse complement strand
CCTCGCCGGCATGTCCGAACGGCGTGTGCCCCAGATCGTGCCCGAGGCCGATCGCTTCGGTGAGATCTTCGTTCAAGCGCAAGGCGCGCGCCAGCGTGCGCGCAATCTGCGTCACTTCCAGCGTGTGCGTCAAGCGAGTGCGGTAGTGATCGCCCACGGGCGCCAAGAACACTTGCGTTTTGTTCATCAATCGTCGAAACGATTGGCAATGAATGATCCGATCGCGGTCGCGTTGATACTCCGTCCGAATATCTCCCGGGGGAAGTTCGCGTTCTCTGCCGCGGCATGCCGCGTTTTTTGCCGCATAAGGGGAAAGATACGCGTCCGCGTAAGCAGCATATGAATCGTATGAAGCGTATGAAATATCACCCATGGCGCACCCCCGTTTGAACCTTTTACGGTGTGATCTTTGCGAAATGTTGTCAAAGACATGGCTGTCTGCCAATGCCATGCAAACTATATTAAAGATACGCAAAAAATTTGACTTTTACTTCTTTTCCGACAGAATATTTTTTCGGTTCTTCATAAATGGCGGACGTTTTGATCGTCTGCGTCGCGAGAACGAGGCGGGGGAAAACTTCTTAAAAGAAGTTTTCCCCCGCACCCCTTTTCAAGAATTTTTATAAATAAGGAAATGGCTGTCGTTCCGAAGAATGTACGAAAATTTTCAGCTGACTCCCCGGCAACCGCTGAGGGGTCGTCAGGGGAGCTGCGCTCCCCTGACAAAAGAAAACTAAGGAACCCCCTCGCCCGCGTGCGGGAGAGGGGGCAGGGGGTGAGGGCGGCGCCTTGCCAATCTGCGCGGCTACCGCCTCGGGGGCGGGACCATCGCGGGACGGCGGACAAGTTTTTCACAACACTTCTCCCAAACGATTTTTGCGGAAAAGACGTCCGTCGTGCCATAATTCAACACAAAATGCAGCGGATTTCTGCTATACTTTGTCTTGTGAGAACGACACGAAAGCGAGGTGGCGGCATGGAAACGGAAGTCTACGTCGATTTGCTGTTCTTGGTCAATTTCAGCATGGATTTTTTGACGCTCTATCTGGTCGCGCGACTCTCTTGTCGACCGCTGCGGCTGTGGCGCGCGATGTCCTCGGCGATCCTTGGCGCGCTGTATGCCGTTGCCGCTTTGCTTTTTTTCGGTGGCATACCTTTATGGGCGGAACTGACGGCCGATGCTTTGGCTTGCTTGGTGCTCACATGGATCGGTCTGTATCGGAGACGGGAGAGCAAACGCATGATTTTGCGCCTTAGCGCCATGTACTTACTGATCAGCGCGCTGCTCGGCGGTCTGATGACCGTGATGTCCGTCCTGCTCAATCGCGTGGTCGATCCGACGTCGCTGCGGGACGCGCAAGGGAGCGATTCCGTTGCGTTTTCCGTCTTTCCTCTGGTGGCGGCGCCTGCCGTCGGGGTGTGCTTGTTGCTTGGTCGCAGCGTGCGGCGCACCGTTTCGCGTCGATCTGTCGTCTTGAGCGCCGCCTTGGGGGACCATCGCCTTGAGGTGTCGGCGCTGTGCGACAGCGGTAATTTGCTGCGCGATCCCATCACCAATCTCTGCGTGATTCCCATCGATCTGGACGCCGCGACGCCATGCTTGCCCGCCGAGGTGTCCCGTCTGCTGCGGCAAGAACATCCGATGACGGCGCTGACGCAACTTTCGCCCGAGTTTCGCACCAGAACTCGGCTGATTCCCGCCCACGGCGCGACGGGGGAAAAGATGTTGATCGCCTTTCGCGCCGATCATTTGTATTTGGATGCGGGGAACGGGCGGCGGGAAATTTGCGCTTACCTTGCCCCCGTCGCGCTGCCCCGCGACGTCAGACGGGACTATTCCGCCATCGTTCCTGCCGAGTTGTTGCACGGATAACCGATGAACCGATTTTAAAACATAGAAAAGCGAACCGAGAAAGGAGCTTTGTTCATGAACATTCGATGGTCTGCCATCGGCGAGCTGCTGCGGCGCCTATGGCGACAACACTGCCTTTGCCGCGCGAAAAATCAGGGGATTTTTTACATCAACGGCCCCGATACCCTCCCCACGCCGCTAACCCCCGAGCAAGAAAAAGCCGCCGTGGAACGGTTGGCTGACGATCCTGCCGCGCGGGATCTTTTGATCGAGCACAATTTGCGCTTGGTGGTCTTTATTGCCAAGCGGTTTGAAAACACCGGCATCGGGATCGAGGATTTGATTTCCATCGGTACGGTCGGCTTGATCAAAGCCATCAACACGTTTCGCGCCGAAAAAAATATTAAGCTGGCAACCTATGCCTCCCGGTGCATTGAAAACGAGGTGCTTATGTACATCAGAAAAAACAGTGCGCAACGCGGGCAATTGAGCATGGATGAGCCGCTGGGCGCCGACAAAGAGGGAAGCGAACTGTACCTTTCCGACATTCTCGGCAGCGACGAACCGGACATTGCCACCGAGCTCGCCGAGCGCGAGGAGCGGCAAGCCATCAGGGATTGCGTCGGACGGCTCAACGCGCGGGAACGTACGATCATCGAGCTGCGCTACGGACTACGCGGTGATCGCGAACTGACGCAAAAGGAGGTGGCGGATTTGTTGGGAATTTCACAATCGTATATTTCTCGCTTGGAAAAAAGAATCCTTGCGCGCATGAAGGGCGAGCTGGAGCGCTTGTAGTTTTGTCGCGCCTTTCGCAAAACCGTCTTTTGAACAAAGGATATCGGCATGTTGCACAAAAATACAAGGCAAAAATTGTGCATATCGCCAAAAAATATTTTTTTTCAAAATCCCCTTGCATTTCGCTCCGTTTTGAGGTATCATATACTTGTATTGCTGTCGATAAGTTGCAGCATGATCGTGTGCGCAAAGCGGCACACGCCCGTATATCGGATCACGGAGGATTTTTCAAAATGAAAAACGGAAAAGTACAAATCGGTATCATCGGATGCGGCGGTATTGCCAACGGAAAACACATGCCGTCCCTCAAAAAACTTTCTAATGTGGAAATGGTCGCATTTTGCGATATTATCGTGGAACGCGCCGAGAAAGCAAAGCAGAATTACGGAACGCCGGACGCCAAAGTCTATGCGGATTACAAAGAATTGATCGCCGATCCCGAAATCGACGTCGTTCATGTTTGCACGCCCAACCGCGCGCACAGCTTTATCACGGTGGACGCGCTGGAAGCCGGCAAACACGTCATGTGCGAGAAGCCGATGGCGATCAACTCGGCGGAAGCCAAAAAAATGCTGGACGCAGCGGCTCGGACCGGAAAGAAACTGACCATCGGATATCAATCCCGTCAGAGAACCGACGCGATGTACATGAAAAAAGAAGCGCTGGACGGCACGTTCGGTGAGATTTATTACGCTAAGGCAACCGCGCTTCGCCGCAGAGCCGTTCCCACATGGGGCGTGTTTTTGAACGAATACGAGCAGGGCGGCGGTCCGCTGATCGACATCGGCACCCACGCGCTGGACTTGACGCTGTGGATGATGGACAACTATCGTCCCAAATATTGCCTTGGTACTACATATCATAAGCTCAACAACGATACGCATGCCGGCAACGCGTGGGGCGATTGGGATCCCGAAAAATTCACCGTGGAAGATTGCGCGTTCGGTATGGTCGTGATGGAAAACGGCGCGACCATTATGTTGGAGTCTTCTTGGGCGCTCAATATGCTGGACACGCGCGAGGCGATTACCACGATCTGCGGCACCAAAGCGGGCGGCGACATGCTGGACGGAATTCGAATCAACGGAGTCCGCAACGGCTGCCAATATGTTATGAAACCCTCGCTGACGGCGGGCGGCGTGGCGTTCTTTGACGGAAACGCCAATGAACCTGCCGAAGTTCGCGAAGCGCGTCAGTGGATTGACGCGGTCATCAACGACAAAACGCCGTGCGTCACGCCGGAGCAGGCATATACCGTTACACGGATTTTGGAGGGAATTTACACCTCGGCAAAGACCGGCGACATCTATCGCTTCGATTGATGGCACACGGCAGAGGATGAGGGAGTGTATCATTATGAAATTAAGCGTTCTTGCTAACTTATACGGATCCAAATCTTTGGAAGAAACGTTGCAAATTCTCTCCGGAATGGGAGTTCATACCGTCGAGCTCGGCGCCGGCGGCTACCCCGGAAAAGCGCACTGCAATCCTGCCGCTCTGCTGGCGGACGATTGTGCCTACGAGGAATTTATCGCAACGCTGAAAAAATACGACACGACCGTTTGCGCGCTGGCAACGCACGGAAATGCCGTTCATCCGAATCGGGAAATCGCCGACGCGTTCGACCGCGATTTTCACGATACGGTGCTGCTGGCGGAAAAGATGGGCATTGACACTGTCATTACGTTCTCCGGCTGCCCCGGCGATTGCGAAACGGCAAAATATCCGAACTGGGTAACCTGCCCGTGGCCGGATGATTTTCTTTCCATTCTCAAATGGCAGTGGGAGGAAGTTTTGGTTCCGTACTGGGTGAAGACGGCTCGTTTCGCGCTGCAACACGGCGTGACGCGCATTGCCTTTGAAATGCACCCCGGCTTTTGCGTGTACAATCCGGAAACGCTGTTAAAACTTCGTTCCGCCGTCTCGGAGATTGCCGGCAAGGAAGTCGGAGAGGTGCTCGGCGCGAACTTTGACCCGTCGCACCTGATTTGGCAGGGCATGGATCCCGTCGCAGCCATTCGCGAACTGAGCGGGGCGATTTACCACGTTCACGCCAAGGACACGAAAATCGACACGTACAACACCGCCAAAAACGGCGTGCTGGACACGAAACATTACGGCGATGAACTGCACCGCTCGTGGATTTTCCGTACGGTCGGTTTCGGTAACAACGAAACATACTGGCGCGATTTGGTTTCCAATTTGCGTTTGTGCGGCTACGACCGCGTGCTGTCCATCGAGCATGAAGACAGCCTGATGAGCATTGATGAGGGATTGCAAAAAGCCGTTGACTTTTTAAAGCCGATTCTGATTCAAGATCCCAAGCCGTCGACCATGTCTTGGGCATAAAACCTCGCTTTTTTCCAAATTTATCGGTTCCGCGCCGCTCGGTCCATTGCCGGCGCGGGACCTTTTTGCTCTTTCCTTATCAAAAATCCGATGGGAACCGGGCAAAATTTTGGCAGAGTTGCCACTTGCCAAACTCGCGGCGCTGTGCTATAATATGTCCTATCTTAGTGAGATGAGGTGATTTTCTTGAGTGTCCGTTCCAACAAACTTCGCATGCCGGTATATGCCGCGCTGTTCGCCGCGCTTTGCTGCGTTTCCACTTTATGCATTGCCATTCCGTTGCCCTACGGCTATGTGAATGTCGGCGATATCTTTGTTCTTCTTGCCGGATTTTTCTTGGGACCGATGGTCGGGGGCGTTGCCGCAGGCCTTGGCGCCGCGCTCTCCGATCTGTTCCTCGGCTATTATGTTTATGTCCCCGCCACCGCCGTGATCAAGTTTGCGCTCGCCCTGCTTTCCGCCGGCTTTTATCGGGGGATTTCGCGCTTGTGCCGCAGCAAAACGCAGCGCATGGCGTGTCGTGCTTTTTCCTGCTTGATCGGCGAGTGCATCATGGTGCTCGGCTATTTTTTGTATGAAACTTTGTTGTACGGATGGGGCGCGGCGTGCCTTGGCGTGGTCGGAAATGCGCTGCAGGGCGGCGTGTGCTTGATCGGCGCGCAAATTCTCGTCGCGGCACTCTCTGCCATTCCGACCATCAAGCGGATATTTCCCAAATTTGATGAGTAAATGAGGTTGTGCCGTTCTCTCGCGGGGGCGGAACCATC
>CAZDOX010000077.1:0-5829 GCA_964507155.1 uncultured Lachnospiraceae bacterium | reverse complement strand
CGACCGGCGGGACTTCGTCGCCTTGATGTTTATACAAAAAATCTTTGGCGTGGACGTGAATCGCATACGGCGCGGCAACGCGAACCGCATGCAGCGGATCTTCATCCGCACATAAGAAATTTCCAATGTCGACCAGCCAGCGATAATTCTCATGGTTGACGGTTTCCATCAACTTTTTCACTCGATCGGAATCCTGAAAAATATAGCCGTGATTTTCCGAGCAGGTCATCACTCCCATAGCGGCTGCACGTTCCGTCACTTCTCGAATGCGCGGTACTATAACGGGAATGGCGTCTTGCCACGTCATGCCGTCCGGCAAGGAATAGCACACGTCATGCCGCATTAACGGAGCACCCAATATTTTTGCCACATCCAAATCGCGGAATAACTTTGCTCTGGTCGCCTCATAATCGTGACCGAGCAAATCCGCGCCGACCGTATATGCGGAAATCTCCAGGTTTAAATCTTGACACACGCGACGAATCGCTTCGGCTTGTTCCAGCGGATCTTTCGCTTCCAGGTCTATAAATTCAATGGCGTCAAAACCGATTTCCTTAGCCATGCGGCAGATATCTTCGTAGCTGCATCCATGTTCTTGTCGATATTGTTTAAAACTATAGCTGCTGACCCCGATTTTCATATTTTTTGTTTATTCCTTTCCCCATGTTCCCATGCTTAGAAATCATGAAAAGCAAAAGTGAAAAGCGCACCCTGCCGCAAAATGAGACCATACACCTTGAGATCGAACTTTTCCCCAACGCGATGCCAAATCCCATGCTCAAGACAGGCTTCCTTGCGGCACACCGGATTGGCTGTTTAATGCTGCTTGGTTCCCCACCTGACATGGTTCGCAGCGTCCGATTGCGCAAGACCCATCTCTCAACACACAAGAGTTTGGTTCGTTCGTCAAAGATCCGCCCTCAAACAAGGAATCCACCCCTGCTATAGCGGGTTTCAGGTATAGGGCTCCGCTACGTCCCCGGCTGGTATGACCTCATTTCGCAGCACGATGCTGCCTCGTCCTATATTATATCAGATTTCTCACCGTTTTGCAAGTCTTTTTTGAAATTTCTTTGGTAAATTCTTTTTTACACGAAAAATACACTCCTTTCCTTGTGAACGATTATTGCTGCCCTTGCTGCTTGCGCTTGCCTTGTTGCTCGGTAGCATCCTATTGATCGGTTGTGCCGACGATCAGACACCCGACGACCCGGATTTGCCAAACAATGGACCGGACGACAACAACAATCAGAATCCGGACGACGAGATCGACGAGAATGAGCAACGTGTTCCCACCGATCTGCCCGAAAAAACGTTCGATGGTGCCGCTTACCACATTTTCCAGTGGACATATGGCGGCATGTACACGGCGGGTACACGCATTGTCCCTTGGGAGGAGGGCGATGTTGAGTCAAGAAGCGGAGATTTGCTGGTCAACGCGGTTTATGATCGAAATCGCGCCATTGAGCAAACGTACGATGTTGTCATCTCCATGGAATACGGCAGCGTGGACAGCCAAGGCACGCCCTACATGTCCACCATTCGTACCAATCATAAAACAGGTGATGATCGGTTCCAATTGATTACGCTGCGTTCGCTGCAAACTTGTGAATTAACGCTGGAAGGACTAATGCTTGATATGACGAAGTCCGACTACATTAATTTTGACAAACCTTGGTGGAACGATGACTCTGTTGAGTCCTTGCGCATCGGCTCTGGCGTTTACTGGGCCATCTCTGAATTATTGGTTCGTGATAAAGCGGCAACCGCTTGTATTTTCTACAACACACGAATCGCAGAAAATAACGGTATTACCAACCTGTATCAACTGTCGTATGACGGACAATGGACCATGGATGCGCTGATTGAAGCGGCGGAGAACTGTTACTTTGATAACGGAAACGGCGTTGCCGATGATGATGACGTATGGGGTGCGGTTTGCGGGTACGATACCATAAACTATATGTATAACGGCGCCGGCCTTAAATTCGCGGAAATTAACGATGAAGGATATCCGGAATTTGTATTCGGCGATGACAAAAGCATATCCACGTTGATTGACGTTTTGGAATATGTGATGTATGCGGAGTGGTATGCAAACACCCGCCTGACCGCAACCAAAGATGTTCAGTTTGAAGATGACAATGTTCTGTTCCGTTTCGGGATGGTCAAGGATGTCACCACCTACCGTTCCATGCAAACCGCTTACGGGGTTCTTCCCATTCCGAAGTATGATGAATATCAAGATGATTATTCTTCTCTGGTATGGATGCATCACGACTGCGTGCTGGGCATTCCCGCCATTGTACAAGATCCCGACATGGCGCAGATCATCACGGAAGCACTGAGCGCGGAATCCTACTATACCGTTTATCGTGATTTCTACGACACGGTCATTCTCGGCCGCAGCGCACGAGACCAAGAGTCGAAAGAAATGTTGGAAATCATCTTTAATACGCGTTCCATCGATCCGGGATTGCTTTGGGACAGCACAAACTTCAGAAACGACGTGCTGGAAATTTCCAAGAGCGGATCTTCCGATATTGCTTCCCTTTGGGCGAGATATAATAACGCGATTGATAGTTTGTTCAACGAAACGATTCCTCAAAAAATCGCAGCATTGAACTGACCGTAACAAAAAAAGCGAGCCGATTTCACCGAAATGGAATGGACTCGCTTTTTTTCATGACATTCTGAAATTTTTTAAAAAACACCAGTTGTGGTTAGTCTGCGTGTCAAGTGTCAAGGCAAAATAAAAAACCTAAAGCGCCTCTCCCCTAAGAGAGATTCGTTTTAGGTTTTTACTTTTCGCTGGTGGAGACAAGTGGACTCGAACCACTGACCCCTTGCATGTCAAGCAAGTACTCTAACCAACTGAGCTATGCCTCCAACGCGTAATAGTATACCACATATTGGCGCATTTGTCAATAGCTTTTTTGAAGTTTACAGTTTGTTCACAGTTCTGGCGCTGAGCCTACTTACTTTAGTAAACATCGATCGTCCACGCCGTCGCGGATATGCGCCAATTTTACAGTCAACACCACAGCAAACGCTGCGGGAATCAACGCGCTGAACAGCCACGCAAACTCCACCGTAGGTCTGAGAAAAGTAAAGAGCGGGCCGCTCAAGACGGTCATAAATCCCAGAATCATAGCGGGAATCAGATCCTTTTTATATGCCGCATGCTCTTGTTGCAACTTCTCTTCCCTACTGTAATTGACCGTTCCCTCAATTTCATATCCCGTGTGTCGATCAATCAGCTCAAACAAAGCGCGAAACAGTGCCAGCATGCACAACAACAGCATGATGGCTTCACACACCGACAGCACCTGAACGGGGATATATTTTGCGCGAATCCGTTCGCTTCTGGTAATGTTCTCGGGCACATATCGCTGCCAGAATATCGTTGATACAACAAAATGAGCACAAGAAACCAGCGCATATCCGATGGTTACCCAAACGGATGCGCGAAAGTGAGATAATTCTCGTCCGAGCATCAGAAAAGCAAACAGCAACCACACCGCCGCTACAAAGCCGGGCAGCACGTTGACCCGATCAACCATAAAATCCATCGTAAAAATCGAAAATGCCGTCATCAACCAAAAAGTTCTTCGCAAACGCCTTTGTGTTTTTCGTTCCGGATGTGCGTCATTCTCACGGCAATAGCACAAATTCAACTGCGCATAGCATGTGTGATCTGCCGTGACGCGGCGAGTAAACCGAATTAATCGGCAGAAAAATACAATTCCGAATATCAAGGAAATCAAAAAGCAAAAGCCGCGCAGCAGCGAAATGTATTCATAGATATTCCGTACGGTATCATCCCCCGGAACATAAGAAAGTGCCGCAAATTCCGGCAAGGTATTCAACACCGACGTGGCAACGATAAAAGTTCTCACCGCACGCATCATCCGATCCGACACGCTTACGTTTTTACGAGAATTTCGCCGAGCGGTTTGACGAGGCGTCGCATTGTCTTGCGAGAACACCGAGCAGCCGCTGCGAACATCCAAGTACTCCAACCCGGACGTCAATTCGGCTGTGAGAGGAAACACGGTTTTAATGCGAAAAAATGCGAATACAAAGCAGCAAAGCAATATCGTCATCGGTTGCTCTTGCGGCGAGGATGAAAGAACCATATAGATCAGGAAAACACTTGCCAACTCGGCCACGCTAATTAACAGCATGTGCTCCAAATACCGCTGCGCTTCCCGCATATGATCATCCAACATGGCATACGGCGCGATGACGTACAGCAAGATCAAATATGCCGGTGCATCCGGAAGGATGTCAATCACATGGAGATGCGGTAACATTAAAATCACACCGGCGAGGATCAAAAGAACGCCGCGCGGTCGTAGGACATCTTTGGTGGCACGTTCCCCGTCCTTTCCGATATTTTTGCTTGTCTTGAACATAGATCATCGATCCTTTCCTATTTTTGCTGACGCGATCTTACAGCTTATAATTGTTTGTCGTCGCGTCGTTTTGCCGCTTCGCGAGCCGCTTGGATTTCGGCGCGTTTGCGTGCGCGAGAAGATCCGCCTGCCGCACTTTGCCTACGTTCTTCTTGCTTTTTTTGCCGATACGCATCGTCTTTTTGTCGTGCTTTTTCTTCGCTGTCTTGATACTTTTCACGAATGTGATTCACTAAGGCAAAACGCGACGGTCTTATAGGTCGTTCCATATTTTCTTGTCCCGCCGGGCAGATACGCATGTAGCATGAGCCGAGCAACAAAAGGTTGGCAAACACCCAAATGAGCTGCATCAAAAGCGCCACGCCGTAAAGAGGTGCACTCTGTACCTTTGCTATGGTCAGCGACAAATTTAACACGCCGTATAAGGAAACAATCACCATGTTTTGCATGGCGCGAACCGCATTTTTTGTCACGCCGGTGCGTCGACAAATGGTCATCAACGCAACAGCCAAAAAAACGTGAAACAAAACCAGCAAAACGGTATCCAATACGCCGACTATCGTTGTTACGGTATTCGTAACGAAAGGAAAGGATACGTCAAACCATTGCGGAAGTTCCGAGAATGTTCGGTAAACCGCCACCACCATCAGCGGAATTGTCGTATAGAGCGCATAGGAAAAAGTACGACAATACAATCGAAGCCGAGAAAGTCCCATAAACATCACCATATAGCCGATCACATGCGTAAATACTCCGATTTTGCTCATCCTAAGCAAAAATTCCAAAAAATAGCCGATAAACAGCAACCCGAACCCCATAGTTATGACCGTTCCTTTCCATTTTTGGCAACATATCAACCGCAGATTGCAAAAAGCAGCCTGCGGTTTGATGATTGATTTTAATTTTTGTTATTTCCGTTGCTGTTCCCGGTACTGCCGTCTCGATCTGCGCTGTCCGAGATGCCCGCACCGCAGCATTTCTTGTATTTTTTTCCGCTCCCGCAAGGACAAGGATCATTTCTTCCGACTTTCACCGGACGGGTCCGGGGCACCATGACGATTTTTTTGGGTGTGCTCTTCACGCTTCCTTCAAAGCCTTCCATTAACGGATTGGCTACCTGAACGCGTTGAATTTTCTGCCTTGGTGCAGCGCACAGCACCATTCGCACGGTGTTTTCGCGAATTTCTCCTACCATGCTGTCAAACATTTCCGCACCTTGCAGCCGATATTCCGTGACCGGGTCTCTTTGTGCGAACGATTGCAATCCAATGCTGCCTTTCAAATCATCCATCGCGTCAATATGTTCCATCCAAGAACGATCGACATTTTGAAGCAAAATCGCACGTTCGACTTCACGGAAAATCTCATGTCCGGACATTTGCTCCGTCTCAAACAAGGCATCCTTGCTTTC
>CAZDOX010000076.1:0-5843 GCA_964507155.1 uncultured Lachnospiraceae bacterium | reverse complement strand
ATTGACTTGCTCCACGGTAGTGCAAACCGTGTAACCGAGCGTGAGTATTGGGCAAAGAAAAAGGGGCAAGCCACCCTCGATGATGAAAATGCCGCCCTTGCCGAGCAAGGACTTCCCATCAAGCAGACGAAATTTGAAACCGAAAAAGAAAAATTACGGCAAACGCTACGCGAGGCACTTGATACCGCCACCACCTTTGACGAATATTCCGACCTTTTGCTCCGGCACGGAATTACCGTCAAAGAGAGCCGAGGACGTTTGTCATACCTTACACCCGACCGCACCAAGCCTATTACAGCTCGCAAGCTGGGTGATGATTTTAACGGTAGAAACACATGGGGTTTCGTACAATCAAATTTACGCTTGGGTACGCAAATATGAAGAAGGCGGAGTGGACAAGCTGAAGGACAACCGCGGCAGAACCAAGTCGGCAGAAGAAATGACCGATGTTGAAAAGCTTAAAGCAGAAATGAAGATACTCGAAGCATAAAACAGACAGCTTAAGATCGAAAATGCCTTCATAAAAAAATTGCAGGAGCTGAAAGGTGGTGGTCGCTGAACGGAGTACGACCGGAGCATATCTACATAGCGATTGAATTTCTTAATGTACATATGGGATATTATGCGTATACCCGGACTAAAATCCGTTATCCGTAAGAAACGCTCGGATTACGTTAGATCCACACCCGAGATTACCGCCGAAAATATTCTGAACAGAGATTTCAAAGCAACTGCTCCGTTTGAAAAATGGCTTACCGGCGTGACCGAATTCAAGTATTACGTTTGGTTCCGAGGTGAAGAAACTTTATCTATCTGCAATGCTTGACCTTTACGAAAGACGTATTATTGCATACAAGCTCGGCGACAGCAACAATGAGTTGGTTTTTTTACAACTTTTGATGAAGCAACAAGTCTTTATCCAAACGCAAAGCCTATCTTCCATAGCTGCCGAGGCTTTCAGTACACAAACAAGGCGTTTCACCAAAAGCTTATTAATGCTGGAATGGTTCAAAGCACGTCCCGTGTCGGCAAATGCCTTGACAATACTCCGATGGACGCCTTGCGAGTATTTTCTCGCCACCGTCGCGTAACGAAAATCTCCCCCTGCTGCGCAGCAGGGAGAGATGAAAGAATCTATTTAATTTGTAAATTGTTTTGTTTTTTGGTCTGTCTACTTGACAGAGGGCACATTACATGAATGATTTGTGCCGTCGAATAGCGAAATGGAGATTAGTATAAAGTCTGAAAAACGGGTGTTCTTCAGACGCGTTTTTGTGCCTTGGCGATCTGAACCATCGCCAT
This sequence comes from uncultured Lachnospiraceae bacterium, assembly GCA_964507155.1. Classification (GTDB taxonomy): domain Bacteria; phylum Bacillota; class Clostridia; order Oscillospirales; family CAG-272; genus SIG644. Next base: position 4,541 of record CAZDOX010000076.1, on the reverse strand, counting down.
TTCGGCAAAGCTGAAACCGGCAAAAAACTGTCGTGTTATTCAGAAAGGGATGGTCATAAATATGATTATTACAAATTCTCGGGCGGCGGCGTTGAGGGCGAGGGATTGATGGAAAGGATTTTGAAGATGTTTTCTGAATCGGCAAGTGAAATCAAAGAAGCACAGTATGGTGAACTCTATGAGAAATTTTGAGTATTTTCTGTTTGAAAACTTCGATGCAGACCAAGAGTCGAACAATCCCCGAAATCCACGCAACTTTCTTGGAAGCAAAACCGATGCATTGCTCACAGAAGTGGCGCAACGCACGGCAAATACCTTTTCCTGCAAGGAATGTTGTGAAAAGTATAACGCCCATCTTCTCCGAAAGCTGATTGAAGGCGGTGTCCTGCGGTCAAGCGGGACAGCTTTGGCTTTCGATTGCCCCATATTTCTTGGTGAAGATGCCGATGTTTTACAAACGGAGATCGCCTCGAAAGCCTCTACACTGGCTGACCTTCTGGATAGCAGTATGATTGAAATTCGGGATTGCTGCGGCAAGATCAAGAATGGGTTCCCGGTGGAGTTGAACCTATACCACATCCTCTGTGGTATGATCTTTGACGGATATTTCTTTGAATTCCTCAGTAGCAAGGGCGCTGTGGCAACTTCCAGACCGCACCCGTCCGGTCTGGATTATCTGTCCGTCATTTACGAAAAATGCGAGAAATTGCAGTCATTTTCCGACGGCTTGCTCTGTTCCTATAACCGGCTTGCCCATGCGAAATGTTCCTTGCAATCCTTTGGTGATGCCCAAGGAAATCGCTTTGACTTTTATCGTTTCTTCAGATTGATGGAACAAGGAACACTTCCCGATAAATTCAAGGATGCGAAAGCGCAGATCGATAACCTTGGTGGCGCGAATAAAGAATATCTGTTGGAAGAAGTGGTGTCTTTGGTGCAAACCGGCCGATGTGAAGCTGCCGCAATGGACTTGTTGGAATTGTTTGGATATGCCAAAGAAGGGAAGATCTGTGTTCCGGTTTACACGCCCGAACATAAAAAACACATTGCGGAAATTGAGATGATTGTTGAAAAATGTCTTGGCAATGCCATATCCGATATCTTGATTGAGCTTGCGGGTTCCATGAATATCACAGCCGTCAAGCACGGCGTTGATCGTAAAGAAATTGCGAACGAACTTTACCATATCGTATTTGGTTCCATCAACGAGTTCTTGGTGGCAAGAGGCCGCGTGGCGAAGCCGCGGTATATCCCCGGTGAGGGCAGATATTTTAAGTGCATTGAGATTGATTCATAGCTTACTCTTCAAACCGACTGTTCCGTTCCATGCGATGTGCCTCCTTGCTTTTTTCGCTATGCCATATCGCTTCCTTTGACATTCGCTTTGCTGCCGCTGCCGCCCTCCCACGGTTTGGAACGATAAAATAGGTACGACAGCACGGCTGCCACGCTCCAGCCGATCGGCCAAGCCAGCCAGATACCGGTGGATTTCAGCGGAATGGAGAGCAGCCACGCCAACACAACCCGCAAAATTAAATCGGTAAAGGTTGCGATCATAAATTGCTTCATCTTTCCGGCTCCGCGCAGTACGCCGTCCGAAACCAGCTTGAGTGCGACGACAAAATAGAACGGCGACAAAATTTGTAAGAACAGAACGCCGGTTTGCAACGCGTCTGCGCTGGGCGTGTCCAGGAAAAGATAAACCAAATATTTCCCGGCAAACAAGTATAGCGCAACCAAGGGAATACAGAGCGCCCATACCAGCTTTAACCCTGCGCGAAATCCCTCCGGAATCCGTTCCGGTTTTTTTGCGCCGAGATTTTGAGAGGTAAAATTGGAAATTCCGTTTGCCAGCGTGGTGAACGAGGTGATGACCAAATTGTTGAGTTTGACCGAAGCGGCATATCCCGCCATGACGCCGGGACCGAAGCCGTTAATGACGCGCTGAATGATGATATTGCCCACAGAAATGAAACTCTGTTGCAAAATACTGGGAATGGCAACCATGGCGATTTCTTTGAACAGATGTCGGGAGAAAATCGGCGCTTTTTCTTCGGTTTTGATTTGATCAAATCGTTTGAACACGAAAAACATCGCCAACAAACAGCTGACGCCTTGGCAGATGAATGTTGCCCAAGCAACCCCGTCAACCCCCATGCCAAACGCGGTAACGAACAAAATATCCAACGCAATATTGGCGGTGGAAGAGCAAGCCAAGAAGAAAAACGGCGTTTTGGAGTCGCCCAGCGCCGAGAAAATTCCGGTTGCTACGTTGTAAAACAAGACGAATGGTAATCCCCAACAATAAATTTCCAAGTAAAGCCAAGAATCCGCAAAAACGGAAGCCGGCGTATCAATCAAGCGCAACAGCGGCTGCCCGAGCCACAACCCGAAGAACATCAAGACGGCGCATAGGACACCGGTGCTCAGCAGCGTGGTGTACACGGCGCTTTTTACATCTTTGTATTGCTTGGCGCCGAACAACCGAGAGACGATCACGGAGCATCCGATGTTGCAGCCGAAGCCGAATGCGATAAAGATCAGTGTAATTTCATAGCTGTTTCCAACCGCGGCAAGCGCGTCTTCGCCGATGAATTTTCCGGCGACAAAACTGTCCGCGATGTTGTACAATTGTTGGAAGATGACGCTGCCAAAGAGAGGAAGGCAAAACTTCCATAGCACACTTTGTGCTTTTCCTACGGTGAGATCTTTGTTCATGATGATACCTTTCTGCGACGTACTTGCCATGTCCTGCGGCAAGATCAAGATAAAAATAAAATTATCCCTTGACAATTTTACCGATATCTATTATAATACTCTTTGGTCTATATGTAAAATGTATATTTGAAATACGTTCCATATCAAGTTAATATAAGGTGGAAATATGAACATCAGCTACGATTATTATCGAATTTTTTACTATGTGGCAAAATACGGTAGTTTTACCAAGGCTGCGAATATGTTGTTGTGCAATCAACCCAATCTGAGTCGTGCGATCAAAGTATTGGAAGCGGAATTGGGCTGTACGCTGTTTGAACGAACGCATAAGGGCGTTCGCGCCACGCCGGAGGGCGAAATGCTTTACGCGCATATTGCTCTGGCGTTCGAGCATATTCAAGCCGGGGAGAGCGAAGTCTCGCAGAATAAAAGCCTGCAAAAGGGATTAATTTCACTTGGCGCCACCGAAATTGCACTGCGTTGCTATTTGCTCCCGATTTTAAATGAGTATCGCAAAAAATATCCGAATATCAAAATAAAAATTTCCAATTTGTCGACGCCGCAAGCCATTTCCGCTTTGCAAAACGGATTGGTGGATTTTGCGGTAGTCACCTCGCCGGTAACGGAATGTGGGGCGGACGTAGCGATAAAAGAGCTGTGCGATTTTGAAGACGTCGCCGTTTGCGGGGATGCGTTTTACGCCGATTTGTGCGAGCGGACGATGACGCTGCGAGATTTGAGTGCCTATCCGTTGGTATCCTTGGGAAAAGGCGGGGCAAGTTATGCATTTTACGCCGATCTTTTTTCCCGCGCCGGCATGAACTATTCTCCCGATGTGGAAGCGGCAACGACGGATCAAATTCTTCCGCTGGTGCGGCATAATTTGGGAATCGGGTTTGTCCCTTGCACGTTTTTGCAAGAGGAGCCGATCGGAGTATTCCCGATTGCGCTGTCTACGCCAATCCCATCGCGTCACGTATGCCTTGCCACGAGAAAAGGTCACTCGTTGAGCTTGCCCGCCGGCGCGCTGAAGGACATGTTGGAAGTCAAAGACCCGCAAGCGAATTGTCAAGACGTTTTTTGAAAAATCTATAGACTTTTATTTCTCACTATGGTATAATATACCTACGCGGCGTAACATTTGTGCGAACAAAGTATAGCCGCGTTTCGAGAATTTCGCAACGCGAAATTCTCCCATAGGACAAGAAATACAAGAATTAAGACGGAGAAATATCATGACATTGGATCAATTGAAACCGGGCAGCGATGCGATCATCCGGCGGGTAGCTTGCGCGGAAATCGTTTTGCGAAAACATATTTTGGACATGGGTTTGACGCCGGGAACCGAAGTTGCCATGATCAAGGCGGCCCCGCTCGGCGATCCGTTGGAAATTCGGTTGCGCGGCTATGAATTGACGCTGCGAAAAGCCGACGCGGCGCAAATCGAGGTGGATGAAATTCCAAGCGGTCGAGCGAAACGCTCTGCCCCCGCGCGTCCCGACCACAGACCGTTTTCCCCGAAAATGGCACATCCGGGATTGGGGGAAACCGAAAATCGACGCCACGGAGAAGAAGTGATTCCCGCCGGCGGTAAAATGACCTTTGCGCTGATCGGCAACCAAAATTGCGGAAAAACCACCCTATTTAATCAATTGACCGGATCCAACCAGCATGTCGGAAACTTTCCCGGTGTGACGGTCGACCGCAAAGACGGCGTGGTTCGCTCGCACCCGGAGGCAACCATCACCGACCTGCCCGGAATTTACTCTCTGTCTCCCTATACCACGGAGGAGCTGGTCACCCGCGATTTTCTGCTGGAGCAA
>CAZDOX010000075.1:0-5851 GCA_964507155.1 uncultured Lachnospiraceae bacterium | reverse complement strand
ATGGGCGATCACCACATGTTTGTTCGGCAGCTCCACTTTGAATGTGGCGTTGGGCAGTGCCTCGATTACCACGCCTTCAAATTCGATTACATCATCTTTTGACAGAACAATCCCTCCTAACTTGTTTCGATGCTATGCATGCGTTGCTAAAGAGCCGTTCAAAATTGCGGATCCAACATAGTGACATTCACGACTTCGTCGCCGATCAAAATCACGGTATTTTCGTAATGCGCGGACAGCGAACCGTCCACCGTTTTCACCGTCCAGCCGTCGGACAACTCTCGCACCTCGTCGTGACCGACATTCACCATCGGTTCGATAGCCAGTGCCATTCCGTTGCACAGCCGCACGCCGCGCCCGGGCGTTCCGAAGTTCGGCACATCGGGCGATTCATGCAAATCGGCACCAATTCCGTGACCGACGTACCGTTTCACCGTAGAAAAACCGTTTTGAACGACGTGCGCGTCCACGGCAGCGCCGATGTCGCCCAGGCGATTGCCCACGCGAAAGGCGGCGATCCCGCAAAAGAAGCTTTCACGCGTCACGCGGATCAGCTCACGCGCCGTCGGCGAGACCTCGCCCACCGCGATCGTGCGCGCCGCGTCACCGTGAACGCCCTTGTAATAGGCACCGACGTCGATTTTCACCACGTCGCCGTTGCGAATGACGCGCTTTTTGGAGGGAATCCCATGGATTACCTCGTCGTTAATGCTAATGCAAGCGCTGCCGGGGAAACCGGCGTAGCCGAGAAACGAGGGTTTGGCGCCGGCATTGACGATCGTATCGTGAACGATTTTATTCAGCTCATAGGTAGTCATACCCTCGCGCAGGGCATCACGAGCAGCCAACAGTGCCTCGCCCGTGATGCGCCCCGCGTCTTTCATTGCTGCAATTTGAACAGAATTTTTAATTGAAATCATATCTCACGCCTCGATCGCATCCAAAGCCGCGAAAATTCGTGCCGTGATGTCTTCCACCGCGCCCTGACCGTCGATACGGATCAACTTTCCGCGACTTTCGTAGAAAGCGGCGATCGGCTCGGTAATCGTATGATAGGTTTGCAGTCTGTTAAGCACCGTGTCGGCGTTATCGTCTGCACGAATGTACAGCGCAGCGCCACACTTATCGCAAACATCTGCGGTTTTCGGGGGATTGTGAACGATGTGGTAGGACGCACCGCAGCCGCACACACGGCGACCGCTCATGCGAGATACAATCGCATCGTCGGGAACTTCGATGCTGACCACAGCATCGATCTTGACGCCCATAGCCTCCAGCGCCTCCGCCTGCGGCAGAGAACGGGGGAAGCCGTCCAAAACGAAACCGTTTCGGCAAGCGTCGGAAGCAAGGTGTTCCTTGATGATTCCGATCACGACGTCATCGGGAACCAACTTACCTTCATTGATATAGGATTGCGCTTGTTTTCCCAGCTCCGTGCCATCCTTGATGGCCTTGCGGAGAATGTCGCCGGTAGCGACGGCGGGAACTTGGTATTTGGTCGTAATTTTATCCGATTGCGTACCTTTCCCCGCACCGGGAGCACCCATCAAAATCAAGTTCATATTTCGACTTCGACCTCCATTCAATTTGGAAGTGATCAATCAAGGAAGCCCTTGTAATTGCGCATCGACAGCTGAGCCTCCAGCGCGCGGAATGTTTCCAGTGCCACGCCGACCACGATCAGCAGCGACGTACCGCCGAATGCCAGACCGCTGAACACAACCGCGTCGGAAGTTTTCTCCGCGACGATGGTCGAAATGTTGTTCACGATCATGGGGAAAGCAGCGATAAAGATGAGGAACACCGCGCCGATGGTTGTAATTCTGCGCAGAATGCGAGCAATATAATCTGCCGTCGGTTTGCCCGGGCGAATACCGGGAACGGCGCCGCCCTGATTTCTGATATTATTGGAAACCTCAATCGGATTGAACGAGATCATAATATAGAAATAGGAGAACAGCCAAATCAGAACAACGTAAATTGCCAGATAAATCCAGCTGTTCACGCCCAACCATTTTTCAACCCACTGAGCAAAAGCGGAATCTTCGCTCATAAAGCCTGCGATCGTACCGGGGATAGAGACAATCGAGCTGGCGAAGATGATCGGCATAACGCCTGCCATATTCATCTTCAACGGAAGGTGGCTGGTTTGTCCGCCGTACATTTTCCGACCGACCTGGCGTTTAGCATACTGGATCGGGATTCTACGCTCGGACTCCGTAAACCAGACGACCAAAACCACGATCGCCAGAGTGATAGCGACGGAAAGGATCGCCAGCAGCAATCCGGTCCACTCAAAGCCGCTGAAACCGCCGTCGGTAAAGATCATAGACCAAACCGAACCCAACAGAGCGGGAATACGAGAAATGATGTTGGCAAACAAGATCATCGAGACGCCGTTGCCGATTCCGTGCTCGTTAATGCGCTCAGCCAGCCACATAATCAAGGACGCGCCGGCGCAGTAGCAAGCAACCATCACGAAAAAGTGGAATCCGTAACCGCACTGGAAAATCTGCGCGATCGTCCATTTGGACGTTGCGGCGCTCAAGTCAAACGTAGTTAAATCGTAGCTGACGATGAGCATCGTATATCCGATAGCCGTGATCAGTGCCAAGCCAACAGTCACGATACGTGTGATAGAAGCAATTTTCTTTTGACCTTCTTCGCCTTGCTTCGACAAGCGCTCCAGCGGAGGCAGAGCGATCGTCAACAGCTGCATCACGATAGACGACGTGATGTACGGCGACACGGTCAAAGCGAAGAGCGTACCGGTCGAAAAAGCTTGACCGGACAAAAAGTTCATATACTCAAAAATCGTTCCTGCGGTCTGATTGCTGAACGCCGTCATTAACTCTGCGTCAACAAACGGAACGGGGATGACTGAACCGAGACGGTACACCACGATGATGAGAAGCGTGAATAACAGCTTGCTCTTCAGTTCGGGGACGCGCCAAGCTTTTTTCAGCGTTTGAAACATGATTAAGCCACCTCAGTCTTTCCACCGGCTGCTTCGATCTTTTCTTTCGCAGTAGTAGAAAAGACTGCGGCTTTGACGGTTAATTTTTTGGTAAGTTCGCCGTTGCCGAGTACCTTTACGCCATCCATGGGCTTACGGATGACCTTTGCCGCCAGAAGCAGCTCCAGATCAACGACAGCACCATCCTCAAAGCGGTTAAGATCTTCAACGTTGACGATTGCGTAGTTTTTAGCAAACACATCGTTGTTGAAACCACGCTTGGGGAGCTTTCTGTACAGAGGGATCTGACCGCCTTCAAAGCCGGGACGTACACCGCCGCCGCTGCGCGCGTTCTGACCCTTGTGACCCTTGCCTGCGGTTTTGCCGTTACCGGAACCTGTGCCGCGACCGCGACGCCAGTTCTTCTTGGCAGAACCTTCTGCGGGGGAGAGTTCATGGAGTTTCATTGTTCATTTACCTCCTTATGCGTTTTCGACGGTCTCAACAGAAACCAGGTGAGCGATCACCTTGATTTTGCCTGCCAGAACCGCGTCGTCCTTATGGACAATGGAATCACCGATCTTGCGCAGCCCCAGAGAAGCAGCGGTTGCTTTCTGATTGGGCAATGTGCCGATCAAGCTCTTCTTTAACGTAACTTTTTTCATTTTGTCTGTCCTCCTCAACCTTTGATGTGATCGACAGGAATATCGCGAACTTTCGCAACATCTTCTGCCGTACGGAGAGCAGCCAGACCTGCAATGGTAGCCTTGACCACGTTGGTGGGGTTGCTGGAGCGCAGGCTCTTAGCGCGGATATTGGAAATACCGGCAGCCTCAAGCACAGCCTTCACCTTACCACCGGCGATCACACCGGTACCTTGTGCTGCGGGTTTCAGAATGACCTTGCCCGCACCGAATTCACCGATTACCTCGTGAGGGATGGTCGTCCCTTTCAGAGAAACCGTGATCATATTTTTCTTTGCGTCGTCGATTCCCTTGCGAATTGCCTCGGGAACTTCCGCAGCTTTACCCAGACCAACGCCAACGTGACCATTGCCGTCACCGACAACCATCAGTGCGGCAAAACGAGCGATACGACCGCCTTTTACAGTCTTGGAAACACGGTTGAGAGCTACCAGATTCTCATGGAGATCGAGCTCTTCGGGATTGATTTTGTTAATCATTTCTTCCTCCAAAATGTTCAATGATACGATTGAACAGTGTACAAACCGGACTGATTCCCGTTTGGGATCAGAACTTCAGGCCCGCTTCGCGCGCACCATCAGCCAACTCCGATACACGTCCGTGATACAGATAACCGCCGCGGTCAAACACCACTTCCGTGATGTTCATTGCCAAAGCTTTTTCTGCGATGTCCTTGCCAACAGCTCTCGCTGCAACTTTATTGCCGCCGTTGCCGTCGTAGTTCTTACCGAACGTAGACGCGCTGACCAGCGTTTTTCCCGCTACATCATCCACGATTTGTGCGCTGATGTTCGCATTGGAACGATAAACAACCAAACGAGGGCACTCAGCGGTGCCGGAGATGTTCTTTCTGACTCTCTTATGTCTCTTAAGACGAGCCAAGTTTTTATCTTTTTTTGCAACCATCTTAAAGCAACGCTCCTTTCATTATTTGCCCTTACCGCCGGCCTTACCGGCCTTGCGGCGAATGACTTCATCGGAATACTTCACACCCTTGCCGTGATAAGGCTCAGGCGGACGCTTAGAACGAATGACCGCTGCGATCTGACCGACCGCCTGCTTGTCATATCCCTTCACGATGATGGTGTTGGGATCCGGAACTTCAAACTTGATCCCCTCGGGAGCCTCAACATTGATGGCATGCGAGTGACCGAGGTTGAGAACCAAATTTTTGCCCTGCAGAGCGACTCTGTAACCGACACCGACCACCTGCAGCGTCTTGGCATAGCCGGTGGAAACACCGGTGACCATATCGGCCAGCAGCGCGCGGGTCAGACCGTGGATGGCTCTGTTCTCGGGTTCATCGTCGGGGCGGCTGACGGTCAAAACCGCGCCATCCAGAGCGATGGTCATGTTTGCATGAAATTGCTGCGTCAACGTGCCAAGGGGACCCTTGACCGTGACGACATTTGCTTCGCCGATCGTAACGGTAACGCCAGCGGGAACCGTAATAGGCATTCTACCAATTCTTGACATTTCTTATACCTCCCGCTTTCTTACCAGACAAAGGCAAGGACTTCGCCGCCGACATGCAGCGCGCGAGCAGCCTTATCCGTCATGATACCCTTGGAAGTGGAAACAATTGCGATACCCAATCCGTTCATCACTTTCGGCATATCTTCGCAGGATGCGTAGATACGCAAACCGGGTTTGGAAATGCGGCGGATGCCGCGAATCACCTTTTGCTTGTTTGCCAAATACTTCAGCGTAACACGAATGGTACCCTGCTTTCCGTCATCAATGACCGTAAAGCTCTTTACATAGCCCTCTTTAACGAGGATTTCGGCAATCGCCTTTTTCATGTTTGATGCAGGAATGTCAACCGTCTGGTGCTTCGCGTCGTTTGCGTTGCGGATTCTGGTGAGCATATCTGCAATTACGTCAGACATTTGCATAGTATTTTCTCCTTTATGCAAGTTAATATTTCTTGCTGCCGGAAACATCCGGCGGCATATCGGTGGTAAACCGTCATTTCCGAAGAAAGTCAAGTTCCTTCCGATAGGTGGGAGTATGGTTGCCCACAAGGGGCCGGCAACCCGGTAGAATTACCAGGAAGCCTTTTTTACACCGGGGATCTCGCCCTTATAAGCGAGGTTACGGAAACAAATGCGGCAGATGCCGAACTTGCGGAGGTAACCATGCGGACGGCCGCAGATCTTGCAACGGTTGTAACGGCGAGTCGAGAACTTCT
>CAZDOX010000074.1:0-5891 GCA_964507155.1 uncultured Lachnospiraceae bacterium | reverse complement strand
CCTCGCGCAGCCTTGGTATTATACCACTTTTTTTCCCTTTTGTCAACCCCTTTTTTCATTTTTCTTTTTCTTTTTTCACTTTTTTGCTTTTCACACCGTTTTTTGGTGTTTGAAGTGCCAAAAATCGCCTCGCAAAGAACCTTTTCGGCGCGAAAATAGGGCGTCGAAGTTCCCTGCCGGCAAGCGCAGGGACGTTTTAGTCCCCACGCTCGCCGCCCAAAAAACAAAAAAATTGCTTTTGGATGAATTTTCAGCACCGCGTCAATATCATCGTTACAATTGCGCCGACCAACGCACTGACGCACGCCTTAACAATCTCGCGTCGCAGTGTTCTCGCCTCTCGTTCCGGCTTACATTCCAAGCGAAGCAATCTGCCCGCTTGCTCCTTTTGAACTCGCAGCATTTCTTGCACGCTGAGCGCCAAATTTTCCACCGACGCCGTCAGTTTATTGATCGCCTCCACTTGACTTTCCACGTGGCTCATGCGATGTTTTAGGCTTCCGATTTCATGCTCGTGCGCGGTCAATTGAATGGTGACGTTTTCCTCGGTCATATTTTGACTCGTCTCCCCTCGTCGTCGCCGCGCAAAAACGGAGCAATCACCGCATGCCACGTTCTCGCCAACCAAGAACGGTATTTATAGCACTGGCGGAAGCACGTACAGCGATCGGGAATCCGCTCTCTCGTGCAATATTCGCAGGCAGGGCAAGGATGCAAGCGATCTTGGTCTACCGGTCTTTCGTCCACCCGCTCTTCACAATTTGAGGAATCTTGCCGCGGCGTTCCCGCGGTTTTCACATCTTCATTCATTTCGACTTGTTCGATTTGCTTGATTTGTTCACCGTTCATACTGTTCATAGCTCTTCTCCTTTTCAAAAAATACTCATTTTTAGTAAAACATCTTGACAGCCGAGGCATTTTGTGGTATACTGATTTTGCAATCAAATATCGGGGCAATTTTGACGCAATCCGTACAGTTCATCTCATTTTGAGTATTAATTTTTCGTTGCTCAAAATATTTTTCACGCCAAGCGCTCGGCTTGATCTTATTATACTACTGATTTTCAGTATTGTCAAGTAGTTTTTATATATTTTTTGGTATTTTATGTGAAATACGGAAGGATGGGTAACTCATGGATGATTTTTTACAACGCACATTTGAAACACTTAAAGCGCAAGGAAAGCGACACAAAGATCTTGCCGATCATCTCGGCATTTCGCCGCAGCGCGTCACGGATTGGAAAAGCGGGCGCGTTCTTTCTTACAGCAAATACATGGAAAAAATTGCCGCCTATCTCGGCGTTTCCGTGGATTATTTACTCACGGGAAAAAATACGCCGTTCTCTTTTCCCAACATTTCTCCGGCGGTGCGTCGCAGCGTTCCGATGTTGGGCAGTATTTCTTGCGGCGAGCCGATTTATGCGGCGGAGGAACACGAATATTCCGTTTCGGTCGGAGGCGATATTCCTGCGGATTTTGTGCTGCGTGCCAAAGGGGACAGCATGATCGGTGCCCATATTTATGATGGCGATTTGGTTTTTTTTCGCCAATGCGACACGGTGGACAACGGAAAAATCGCCGTTGTGGTTATCGGTGACGAAGCCACGCTCAAGCGCGTGTATTACACCCCGGAAAAGCAGCAACTGGTCCTGATGCCGGAAAACCCCTCCTACCGCCCTCTGGTGTACGTCGGCGCGGAGTTGCAAGACGTGCGCATCATGGGAGAAGCGCTTTTTGTGCAGAGCATGTTGCATTAACCATATATATAATGAAAGCGGGAGCGACTCATGATGTTGAATCGCTCCCGTTTTGGGTATGTTTTTGATTTGAGGCTTTAAAAATTTAAGCCTTAAATTTATCAATATAAGAACTTACGAATATCTATCGGCAATCGCGTCGACAATATCCTGAATTTTCGTGAGCATCTTGGACTCCTGCTGAGTATACGCGGAAGCAAACGCCGTGGACTTGGTGTTCACCAAGTTACGAATCAGGTAACCCGCTTCATAGATGTACAGATAACCGGGATCGTACGTCAACGTGCTGATGATCAAATCCAGCGATACGGCAGATTCTTCGTCGCGGCTGACGATACCGCGCAGGTTGATGTCATAGTATGCAGGCGTCAAAATGTTCTTGGAAGCCGCGCCCAGGGAGTCCAGCGCATAGCTGGTCAGCGTTTCCGCAATATTGGTCACCGGAATCACGATAACAGCGGCGACATTGGGGTTGACTGTGTGGTGATAGGACTCTTGATACGTGTCGTACAGCGGCATGGGCATAATACCGAACGCACTGATGCTGTCACGCATATCTTCTGCCGAGTGCAACTCGCCGTAGTAGAAGAGTGCCTGATCGGCTTTGAACATCGACCACATGACCGACTCGTCTTGGCCGTGCGAGGTAACGCTGTAGGCAAGGGATTCGTCATACAGCAGCAAAGAAGCCGTGTCCAACACATCGATGGCTTCGGTGCAGTTGAGCGTCAGCTCGGGAACTCCGTCGACGATCTGCGCATAGTGCACACCCGCGCCGATTTCCATCGCGCAGAGCACGTCGGCAAAATAAACCATACCGTAACGGTCCTGGTCGGTCCATTCGCCGTTGGCGTCCATATCCAGCGAAACGTTCTCGGACATTTCCACCAGAGCTTCTATGGTCCATTCTTTGGTATCAATCAAAGCATAGGGGTCTTCCTGACCGATGTCCGCCATCAGGTTCTTGTTAAACAAGATGGTCGCGATACTTCTCTTATACATGGTTCCGATATCGCCCGTTAAGCAGAAGTTCATGCCGTTGACGGCAAGGTCGCTCAAAATATTTTGGTCCCACCAAGGAGCGTCGAGATCCAGCACGCCGTATTCGTTAATCTCAGCCAACAAGCCTTGTTGTACCATGTCGATATGGCGCAGCATGGTGACGTTTCCGATTTGGAACTGTCCCTCGCCGGTGGTAATGTCGTTGGTAAATTCCGTGGGGCTGTCGTAAGAATTGCCGCAGTACCATTCGATTTCAATGCCCAGCTCTTCTTCCACTTGGCTGGAGCGTTTGAAGACCGCGTCGTTGATTCGGTCGGAGGTAATGTCTCCCACGTGCTGCCAGTCATAATCATACCAGACAAAACCACTTTCCGGATAGGTATAGACGGTGAACGTAGCGCTTTCGGCGGGAGCCGTGTAGCCGGCCGGAATGTCGGCCTTATACACGATGTCTTCACCCGAATCATCCGGCGTAGTCGGAGTGTCCGGCGTGTTTGGTGTGTTCGGATTGTCCGGTTCATCGGTTTTGTCGTCCGGTTCTGCGCAAGCACAGAAAGCAACCAGCATCATACACACGGTCAGCAAAAGAGCAAGGATGCGCGTCCATGTACGGTTCATATAAAATCTCCTTTTGATTGGCGGCGGAAAAGAATCCCCGCCAAGTATTCTGTGTGTCCATTATACTACGATCTATGAGAAAAATCAAGTTTTTTTCAGAAAAAAGTCACAATAATTTCATCTCATTCTTATGACCATGCCTTTCTGAATAACACGGCGTTTTTTTGCCGGTTTCGGCTTTGCCGAAATGGCGATGGTTCAGATCGCCAAGGCACAAAAACGTGTCTGAAAAACGACCCGTTTTTCAGACCTAATTTGCTCGGACGGACGGAAATCTTTTTCGCAACTATTGCTTTTTTTACGAAAATGTGCTACAATAGTGACAAACATCCGCGTTTTCGATTCATGTTGCTCCTTTTGCCGATATCGATCACAATTATATCGATATGTATATTACCGATATAACATTTTCATTATTCTCAAGCCGGTGAAAATGTGCTATAATATCATCGGTCCAAACAAGACAAGGAGGTGCACATGAACGGATACTCAATTCCCAAAGCAACGCTTGGACGTTTACCCCAATATCTTCATTATTTAAAAAATTTACCGGATTGCCAAGGGGATACCATCTCGGCGACGGCGATCGCCAAGGGTTTGGCTTTGGGCGAGGTGCAAGTTCGCAAAGACCTCGCCGCGGTCAGCGGCGCGGGAAAACCGAAAATCGGCTACGACCGATCCCAATTGATCCGCGATCTGGAAATCCATCTCGGCGGCAACACATTAACCAACGCCGTTTTGGTCGGTGCGGGAAAACTCGGCAGAGCTCTTTTGGATTATGATGGCTTTGAAGAATACGGCGTCAAAATCATCGCCGCCTTTGATTGCAACGAGCAACTCATTCGCACGGAGAAAACCGCAAAAATCATTTTGCCCATGGCTTCCCTGCCGACGTTTTGCAAAGAAAACGAGGTAAGACTCGGCATCATCACCGTGGGGCAGCGCGCCGCGCAAGAGGTTTGCGATCAACTCGTCGCATGCAACATCAGCGCCGTGTGGAATTTCGCGCCGTGCACGCTGAGGGTACCGACCGACGTGCTGCTCAAACAAGAAAATCTTGCGCTTTCCCTCGCATATCTCAACAACCAAATCAACAGAACGATTAAAAATTAGGAGGATCATAAAGAATGGAACCGAAAACTTATGACATTGTGGACAACGTGGAGAAGCTGACACAAGCGCTCGACCGCGTCAGAGCCGCGCAAAAAATCTTTGCAACCTATACGCAAGAGCAAGTGGATAAAATTTTCCTTGCGGCAGCGTCTGCGGCGGATAAAGCCAGAATTTCCTTGGCGAAAATCGCGGTGGAAGAAACCGGCATGGGCATTGTGGAGGATAAGGTCATCAAAAATCACTACGCCGCCGAATATATCTACAACGCTTACAAAAATACGAAAACCTGCGGGATCATCGAAGAAGACAGCGCCTACGGCATCAAGAAAATCGCCGAGCCAATCGGCGTGATCGCCGCCGTAATCCCCACCACCAACCCGACGTCCACGGCAATTTTTAAGTGCTTAATCGCCCTGAAAACCAGAAACGCCATCATCATCAGTCCCCACCCCAGAGCGAAAAATTCCACCATCGCCGCAGCCAAACTGGTGCTGGAAGCCGCAGTGGCTGCCGGTGCGCCGGAGGGAATCATCGATTGGATTGACGTTCCCTCGCTGGAACTGACCAATACGGTTATGAAAGAAGCGGATATCATCCTCGCCACCGGCGGTCCCGGCATGGTAAAAGCCGCTTATTCCAGCGGAAAGCCCGCTCTCGGCGTCGGCGCCGGCAATACCCCCGCCATCATCGACGAGACGGCGGATATTTTCCTTGCCGTCAACTCGATCATCCATTCCAAGACGTTCGACAACGGCATGATTTGCGCTTCCGAGCAGTCCGTCATCGTTCTGGAATCCGTCTACGACGCCGTTCGCGCGGAATTTGCTGCCAGAGGCTGCTATTTCCTCACTCCAACGGAAACCGAAAAGGTTCGCAAGACCATTTTGATCAACGGCGCGCTCAATGCCAAAATTGTCGGTCAGCGCGCGGCGAAAATTGCCGAACTGGCAGGCGTTACGGTTCCTGCCGGCACAAAGATCTTGATCGGCGAGGTGGAGAGCGTCGAACTCTCCGAGGAATTTGCACACGAAAAGCTTTCCCCCGTTCTTGCTATGTATCGCGCCACCTCGTTTGATGACGCGCTGAACAAAGCCGAGCATTTGGTCGCCGACGGCGGCTACGGTCATACGTCTTCCATTTATTTGAATGAAGTCACCGAAAAAGAAAAGCTCTCCGTCTTTGCCGCTCGCATGAAAACCTGCCGCATTTTGGTGAATACGCCTGCCGCGCACGGCGGTATCGGCGACTTGTACAACTTCAAGCTGGCGCCCTCTCTGACGCTGGGTTGCGGCTCTTGGGGCGGCAACAGCGTATCGGAGAACGTCGGTGTAAAACACTTGCTGAATATCAAAACCGTAGCCGAGAGGAGAGAAAACATGCTTTGGTTCAGAACGCCGGGAA
>CAZDOX010000073.1:0-5905 GCA_964507155.1 uncultured Lachnospiraceae bacterium | reverse complement strand
AGCCGGTTCCGCCCGTTACCAAAATTGCCATATTAATCTCCATTCCGCCGCCATGTGGCGGCACAAATTGCTACGCGTGAAACAGTTTTTTCCCGGTTTTGTTTCATTGAACTTTCACGCTAATCTCCGCATGCTGCCGTCGCTTGGCGGCACTTACATTATACTGCATTTTCTTGAAAAAATCAAGCCTTATTGCAAATTATTTACAGTTGTTCGATGGGAACAAAGATTGGTCGCGTAGAAAAAATCGGCAGGAAACTTTGTTGTGCTGTTCCCTGCCGATTTACTTTTCTGTTGCGAATGTGGCATGATGAAACGTTTCATATGCAACATTTCCAAGGACTCGCTTTATTTCCCGACTTTTTGCGCGTCGTTCCTTTGGATCACTCTTTCGCTTTTTTTGCTTTTTTGCTTTGAACGCTTGCTTATTTTTTCACATGTGCTTTTTTAGGTGCTCCAAGGCGCCTTTTTCCAAACGAGAAACTTGCGCTTGCGAAATGCCGATTTCATCCGCGATCTCCATTTGCGTTTTGTTTTTATAAAAGCGCATTTCGATAATGTGTCGTTCTCGATCGGTCAGCGTTTTCATTGCTTCTTGGAGCGCAATATTTTCCAGCCACGTGTCGCCGTTACTCTCGCTGCTGGTATCGCGAATTTGGTCCATAATATAGACGGAATCCCCATTGTCGGTGTAGATCGGCTCGTATAGAGAAATCGGCTCGACAATCGCTTCCATGGCACCAAGGACCGCTTCTTTTTTCTCGCCCAGTTGCGTAGCAAGCTGATCTAAGTCCGGTTCGCGCTCTTTTTCTCGCATCCATTCTTCTCTCGCTTGCAACGATCGATAAGCCAAGTCGCGAACAGAACGACTGATACGAATGGCATTGTTGTCGCGAAGATAACGCCGAATCTCGCCAATAATCATCGGAACTGCGTAAGTGCTGAATTTAACTTCCAACTCTGTGTTGAAATTATCAACCGCTTTTACCAACCCGATGCAGCCGACTTGAAAAAGATCATCCAAATTCTCTCGTCGGTTGATAAATCGTTGAATGATACTCAAAACCAAACGTAAATTGCCGCAAATCAATTGTCTTCGTGCGTCGGTATCGCCCTCTTTTGACCGTAATAAAAGATCCTTTTTTTCCGTATCACTTAAAATCGTTAACTGTGACGTATTGACGCCACAGATCTCTACTTTATTGTAATACATATTTGCTCCTTTTTGACGAAATATTACTTTTCCCGTCAAAAAGAGTATTGCCCGATTCAAGGAACGATTATTCAATCATCCTTCGAGGATCATAGTATTGGGGATGTGGATGGCAAAATCGTGTAATCTCCACCTGCCTCCTGCCGAATTTTTGCCATCAAAAATGCACGGCAAGCGCAAATATAATGCCAATAGTCCGATGTCCCCATGGTTTCAAACGCCGAATGCATGGCCAACTGTGGCAAACCGATGTCTATGGTTCGGATCGGCAAACGAGTGCTGGCAATATTTCCAAGCGTAGAACCGCCCATGATATCGGAACGGTTGGCAAAACTTTGAACCGGAATGTGAGCTTTGGCACAAATTTTACGAAAAACAGCCGCACCTACCGCATCGGTGGCATAGCGCTGTTGCGCATTGAACTTCAACACAACACCGCCACCAAGCAGCGGTCTGTTTTGCGCATCGGCATACTCTGCATGGTTGGGATGCAGCGCATGCGCGTTATCCGCCGACAGCATAAAGCTTGCGGCAAGGCGCTGTTGTTTTTTTGAGACTGTATTTCCAAGGAAATATTCTATTCGATCCGTCACATCGGTTAAGAACGAGGAGGCTGCGCCTTGCAGGGTTTGTGAACCGACTTCCTCGTTGTCAAACGCCGCTAAAATGTTGATGCAACCGGTAGTCGGAGTGTCGTGCCCGACCTGTAAAAAAGCTTGCAGTGCCCCCATAGCGCAAGCAAGATCATCCAATCTCGGCGATGAAACAAATTCTCCGTCACCGCCCCAAACATAACCGTCTTGCAAGGTATATACATATAAATCATGCGCAAGAATTTGTGCCTCGCCGACGCCAATCGATTTGCACAATTGATTTCTGAACCCATCGGTTGTATTTTCGGTTCCGATCAGCGGAAGCATATCAATTTGCGGGTTATAATTTTTTCCGCTGTTAACTTCTCGATCCATGTGAATGGCAACATGCGGAATGATCGCGCAGGGACGCCCAATATCAACTAGTTCACTTTTTATCCCGTCGGTTGTATCAAGCAATACACGACCGGCAACAGACAATGGACGATCCATCCAAGAGGAGCAAATCATTCCCCCGTATTTTTCCACGTTCAACTGTAAGTACCCGTTGGATTTTCGATCAAACACGTCTTTCAATTTAAAAGACGGCGAGTCTGTATGAGCAGAGATGACACGATACCCTTTCACATGTTCCGGATCGTTATCGTCCGTTTCGTTTTGCATGGGAATCGTAAAAGCGATGAGGGAGGAATCGTTTCTGGTCACATAATATTTCCCTCCATAGTGCAGATCCCATGTGTCTTGTTCTTTCAGCTCGATAAAATCAGCTTCCAGTAATGATTGTGTCATGACATCAACCGCATGAAACGCGGTCGGGCTGCGCTTGATTTGATTCAGCAGCTGCGTCACCGAGGCAGATATGCTTTCATATTCAATGCTTTCCATTGATAAATTCCCCCCTTTGGTTTATTTTGATTTGGCAACCGATCATCGGTCATAGTCGCGTCGAATTTTATTTCCTTGGAAATATCTCTATTCGTATTTCCTTTTTTACCGATCTTACATTTAGGGTAAGCGGCGGGAAAGGTTCTGTTTTTCCCTATTTTCCGTTGCGATTAACCCTCGCTTTCGATCGCTGTGAGTTTCTTGCAACTACCGGTTTAAAAAAATGATATAAATAGCACGGCAGCATACCGTTATAAAGTTTTCGCACCTTGTCGGCGTGCCGTCCGTATAACCGCTCAAATGCCTCGTGAGAGGTTAGTACGTAAATTTGCCACGGATCGAAAGCGGAAAAACAACGTCCCATGTCCCGATACAATTCCTCCACTTCAGCCGGCGTCATCATCCGCTCGCCGTAAGGAGGATTGCAAAGGATCGTTCCGCGGCGATCCGGTTTGTTCAAATGACGTGCATCCGCATTGAAAATATTCAAATGTTCTTCCACACCGGCGCGCATGGCATTTTCGTAGGTTAAATCCAGCGCGTCCTCGTCGATATCCGACGCCCAAACTTCCGCCATACTGTTTACACGAATTGCGTCATTGGCACTTTCTCGTGCTTGCGACCAATATTCCGGCGGAACCCTGGAAAATTGTTCCCCCGCGAATGAGCGTGCCAGACCGGGCGCGCGCCCGGTTAAAATCATTGCCGCTTCAATAGCAATGGTGCCCGAGCCGCAAAACGGGTCCCACATCAACACATCCTCACGAGGTCTGGCGCTTAACACCATCGCCGCCGCAAGCGTCTCTCTGAGCGGCGCTACGTTGGCGTGCGGACGATATCCCCTTTTGTGCAATGCCGCACCGGAGGTATCGATCAACAGCATGACGCGATCTTTCAATAAGAAAAATTCGACCGAATAGGTTACACCGCTGTCCTGCGGCAGCCAGCTTAATCCGTACGCACTGCCCAGTCGATCGGCAATTGCTTTGTTGACAATTTTCTGGCACGCGGGAATGGAAGTCAGAGTGCTTTTGATGCTGTGCCCGCTGATCGGAAACGCATCTCGCTTGCCGATCCATTCTTCCCATGGCAATGCGCGCGTTCCCTCGTACAGCGCGTCAAACGTCGGCGCTGTCCAATCCCCCATCAAAATGAATACACGCTCGGCACATCGCAATCCGATATTAACTCGGGGAATATCTTTTTCTTCCCCCTCGAATAAAACTCGACCATCGATCGTTTCCAGCCGTTTTAACCCCAGTGCGTCAATTTCCTCGCCAAGCAACTTTTCCAAGCCAAATAGGCATGTCGCTGCAAGTTTTATCTTCATGAAGATCTCCAATCCGCCGTCAGATCACCGCCAACGGCATAAAATGATAAAATGGTAAAATGCATGATTATTTCTTGATTCATTATCATAGTGTCCTGCTGCTGTGGCAGGTCAAATAGAGAATTTGATATTTTTGGGCCGCTTTACGCAAAATTTCTTTGGCGCGAGACACCGTTTCATCATCCATGTTCGTCAGCGGATCATCCAAAATCAAGAAAGGAGATTCCTCATCAAACAAAACATCCACCAAAGCAAGTCTCGCACATAATGCGATAATATCCCGCCATCCGACGCTAAACGAATCTTGCGAACGTGTTACCCCGGCACAGCGCAGCTTGACGGAAAAATTCCCATCCATGGTAAATGTTGTTTCCGCCTCGCCGGTCAGAACTGCCAAATACGAGGCAAAACGTTCTCTCATCCGCACCAAATATCGTCCGCTCAATTGTTCCTTGGCTTGTTTTAAATATTTCTGCGTTGCCAGCAGAGTGGCAAGAGAAGTTTTCTCCGCAGTGATTTTCGTTTGCAGATCGGCAAGTTCTGCCTCTATTGTGTCCAGTTCGGCGCATTGTGCGGTATGCTCTTCCCAATCGCGACGGCAATTTGCCATCTCACGGTGCAAAGCTTCTTCTTTCTCTTGCAGCAACCGACGGCACTCCTCCACGGTTGACGCGTCGGACATATCCGCCGATATTTCTTCCTGCTCATCTGTATCGCTTGCATTTTGGTGGAATTCCACCCCTTGCTCCTTGGCATAGGCGTCCGCCTTTTCCCGATATTCTTGTGCGGCGCGTGCACTTTGAATCGCAGTTTCACAACGTGCTTTGATCCACTGTGCGGCATCTGCGTCAAGAGGACAGTCACAATCGCGCAACAACTCTTGCCGCTTTTCTTGCCATAGAGCAATTTGTTCGTCCAGTTTTAGCATTTGTGCGCTAAGCTCATTCCGTTCACATTTTAATTGCTCATATCGTGCGGCTTGTTGAACCATACGTTCCACTTCCATCGGCGCGTCCCCGGGACATGTCGGGGCGTCCCAATGCCATTGAGATAAAAAAGCGGAAAATTCGGCCTTTGCGTGCTGCTGCAGTTCTTTTACTTTTTCATTTTGTGATGCTTCAGCCGCCTTGCGCTCGTCTTGCCTTGCCATGGCTACGGCGACCTGGTTTTGATAGTTGGTCAGCACCTCCTGCGCTTGTGCCGCGTCCGTTACTTGGACGCCCAGCTGTTGCTTGATTCGCTGACACGCATCATTCCATTCGGCTTGCAGCTGTTCTTGTTCTTTCGTCAGCGCAACATTTGCGCGACAGCTGTCCTCTACAGTTTGTAATGCCTGACGATACAGCAAATTCTGCTTTTTTCCTTGTACTGTGCCGACCCGGACAAGGACGAACGTTCCGATCAACGGAATTACAGACCAAATTGGCTGCCAAAACAATAAAGCTAAGCTCCCTATAAAACCAAGCGCTGCCATACCAAAAAAAATTTTGTTCTGTAGTTTTTGGCAACGCAACGATCGTCCCGCTTGCTCGGTTGCCACGCGAAAAACGTCATCTTGCTGTAGCTTTTTTTGCGTCAATTGCTCCTTTTGAGCAGAATACTGCAAAAAGAAGTGGTGTAATTGCCGCGCATCCGGGAGCAAATTTTGCTCTTTTGGCGATCTTTCCGCTGCATGCGTCTGAGCAGTTTGAGCGTTCTGAGCGTTCTGAGCGATCATCCGACGAAATGCGTTCCATTCGCCGTAGGCTTTTCCGGCGCGCGCAGCATGTTGGCGCAGCGATTGCCACTCTTGCTCGTCCGGTAAGTGCTCACCGAACATCAGCGTCAAATCATTCAGCTCTTTCTGCCACGGTTGCTGCAAGTCCAGCCGTGAGCGCAAACCCT